>JAITJV010000296.1 GCA_031278755.1 Treponema sp.
GTCGTTTATATCAAAAACCCCCCGAAGCTCGCCGTTTCCCGCGTCACTGGCGGTGTGTTTCTGGTAGCCCTGTGTCCCGCGGTGCCCGCCGCTAACCGTAAAGCCGCCCCAGTCCATGGGCCGGTGGTGGGAAAAGCGCTGTTCGTTCTGGTAAAAGCTGCCCCCGGAAACGGTAATATCCGTCTTTGCCCCGCCTGATTTTTTGGTAATGATGTTGATGACCCCCGCCTGGGCGTTGTCGCCGTACTGGACGCTGGCCCCGCCGTCCAGCACCTCTATGCGTTCAATCTCCGAAAGGTTAATCGAGTCCCAGTTCACGGCGCTTCTTCCCTCAATAGGGTTGAGCCTCATGCCGTCAACGATTACCAGCACTTTCCCACGGGCGGCGTTATTTGAAATACCCCGCATGGTGACATTGGGGCTGGCGCCTGTCGTGTCCCTGGCCAGCCTGATACCGGGGACGGTTTGCAGCACGTCGGTTATTGTCGCCGCCCCCGAAGCCGCGATGTCCTCGGCGGTAATAACGGTAACCTGTCCCGCGACTTTGTTTGTTTCCTCGCGGGTTCTCCCGGCGGTAACCACGAAATCCAGGGACTCATCCGGCTCTCCGGCGGAGCCGCCTTCCTGGGTAAACGCGGACTGGAGAACGGCGCCGACACAAAAAATCAAAAAAACCTTTTTTATAAAAGAAGCCTCCATAAAAGCACCTCCTTAAATGATGTTGACGCAGTACAATAGTTTGTATAAACTAACTATAAAATGCCAAAAAACGCCGGGACGGACAAGATTTTTGGTGAAATTACGGCGGATTTAGAAAATTTTTTGGCGGTTCGTGATATTTGCAAGGAGGGTAATGGTGAATTCACTTATCGAAATGCTTTTTTTACACCGTATATCAAAAGAAATTTTATTGGAAAGGACGAAAATTGCCAAGGACGGGTATATAGAATTGATACCCAAGGAATCTTACGCGGGCGGGAAGTATCTATTAAGACCGGCGGGTAAAAGCATTGTGGTAAGCGCGGCGAACCTCAGCTTCCGGCGGCCCTACGAATATCTTGTAAAGGATCAACCCGAGTATTTTTGTATCGGCCTTAGCCCCGGGTTTACGGGTATTGGGGGGGCGCACGTCGACAAAGACAAGATCTACCGCCGGCGTCTCCCAACCGGATTTTTGCATTCCGGAATGGGGATCCTGTTCCCGCCGGACTTCTTCGACACCTTTTTGAATTCCCGTTACGGTATTTCGCCGGACGAGGTAGTGCGGGCGATTGACGCTCTGGGCAAGTTCCCGCTGATCCCGGACGCCGCGGTGATACTGAAACAGATAGGCGGCGCTTCTTTTACCGGGGACGTCGGAAATATCTGGATTGAGGCAAAAGCGCTTGAACTGATTTCGGTTATTCTGGATTGGCACAGGCGGCGTGAGAGGACGGCGGCCCCCCCGCTCAGGGAACAGGACCGGCTGGGGATAGCCGAAGCGGTACATTACGCGGAGGAGCATTTTTCCGGCCCGCTTACCCTTGAAGTGCTGGCAAAACAGGCCGCCATGAGTTTAAGTAAATTTACCGCCCTTTTCAGAACGCATACGGGCCTTTCCGCCGCCTCTTACATCCGCCGTTTGCGTATGGACCACGCGATGCATCTGCTGAAAAACACCGCCGCCCCCCTAAGCGATATTGCCGGGATGGCGGGCTATAAGCACCAGTCGCGGTTTTCCACCCTGTTCCGCGAACAGTTTGGCGTTACGCCGAGTGAGTTTCGCAAAAAGAAATGACAAAGGAGGCTGTTTCAAAACCGGCCGGGTTTCGGAACAGGCCCAAAGGGCGGCCAAGTTAGGGAACATCCCGGACATTCCGCGGGCGTCCGGGAATAACAACGGTACGCCGATCAGCCGCGCGCCAATACCGGTATCAAAGGTTCCGTAAGTTCGACGGCAAGGGGAAAATCTTCGGGAAAAAGAAGGACCGTTTCGCCGTCCATCTGGGCCAGAATTTTTTCCCGGCCGGTGAATTTAACGGAGGAAGCGTTCATGAGGATTGTTTCCGGCATTGAAACATGTTTGCCTTCGGTAAAAAGCCCCTTAAGGGCGAGTTTCCGCAACAGGGGCATCTGCCGCACTATGCAGACGTTTCGTTCATCGGGAAGTATGCGCTTGCCTGAACCGTAGGTACGTTCGCCGCTCGCCCCCACCGCCAAAAGGAGCGGCGTTTCTTCCATGTTTGTTACGGCGTTATCCGGCCCGTTCACGCTTATACTCATAGGCCCCACCCTGTAAATGCGGTCGTAAAGCAGGGATGCTATATCGACCCAGAGTTTATAGGAATCACCGGGGAATTTTCCCTTCATCCTGTTGGTCATGTGGGTAACAAAAGCGTCAAGACCGGCTGAAAGAATATTAAAGGCCAGAAAGGGGCCCTTGCCCGGCGTTGAAGTTACAAGCCGCAGCGCCCGGTCCTTTTTAACGGAAACAGGATTGACAAGAAATTCGAGCGCCCCGTCAAGTTCCGCGGCGTCGGCCCCGTCGTTTCCCGTACCCATCGGGAGCCGGAGCACCGCCATGTTCGAGCGGGCTTCCTCCGCGGCGCCGTACACTGCGGCAAGGGCTTCCCGGCTTGTGCCGTCGCCTCCCGCGGTAATAAGCAGATGAAAGGGGGGCGATTTCCCCCTTGTCCTTCCCGCTTCTTCGGCAAGGGCGCGGGCAATTTTCTCCCCTTCTCCGGGGCCTGAGGTCGCCACCACCCCGGAAGACAGGCCTGAAAAAAGGCGGGAAGCATCCGAAGGGCCGCCTTTACGTTCGGGATTTCTTTCGGCTTTTCGGACGTAAGTTTCAAGCGTCCGGAGGTTTTTCTTCCACCGGCGCGCAATGGTAAACCCCCCCGCGGCGGGATTTACGATAATGGTCCACTTGAGGACGCGCCCTTCGGCCGCCGGGGAACGGGAACATATCGCTTCCATAAACCTGCCGAAAATTTCAGCTTTCATTTCTTATATTAATTCTTGCCGCAGGCGGGGCGTACCGTCAAGGGAAAACACCGCGTAACGGAGCGGGCCTCATCGACCCCGTCCACAAGACCCCCGCGACGGGCGCGGGAAGCGGGGCTGTGTCTATGTTGCGCCGGCCCCGCCCGGTTGCAAGATTTTTGTTGACAAAACCATAAAACCGGGAAATAATATCCTATAATCATCGAAGCGCTTCGACGACAGGGATATACATGGTTACCATAAATGACGTCGCAAAAAAGGCGGGAGTCTCAATCAGCAGCGTTTCCTATGCGCTGAACGGCAGGCGGCCCATATCGGCGGCGAAAAAGGCCCATAT
>JAITJV010000322.1 GCA_031278755.1 Treponema sp.
CCATCCGGACTGTACCGTCGGCGCCGGAATTTCACCGGTTCGATGCCGGCCGGGCTGGAGCCGCGGCGCGGATTAGCGGGCTATACCGCCGATAGGGAATTACAGGCGCGGAATCATCATAACACGCGCCGGTTCACCCAACCCTGAAAATCTATAATGCTAATATAATCAACGAATCGCCGATAATCAACATACCGCGCGGCAGAGCGCGCAAACGCGGTTTGAGGCGGGGTATGAAACCCTCAACACAAACAACAGAACGGCGCCCCGCCCTAAACCCAACGACCGCCTGAATCTTTCAGGGCGGCGTAACTTTCCCGGTATCTGGTGAAAATCCTTCCGTATAATTCATTTTTTTTCTCATCGGGATGCCAGATTTTCCCTATACCCACCAGATCGGAAGCGGCCTCGGCGAAACCGCCGTATTTCCCCAGCGCCGCGGCGCCTATCACCGCAAGCCCCAAAAGCCCGGCATCCCGGTGAGCCTGCGTCAATACATCCTTTCCGGTAATATCCGCCTTAATCTGATTGAGAACCGGGCTTTCCGCGGTGCCCCCGGTTACCCGGAGTTCCCCGACCTTTGCCCCGGCTTCCTCCATCACGGCGATTACATCCCGGATCGCAAGGCATATTCCTTCAGCGACGGCCCGGGCAATATGCTCCCTGCCCGACGAAAGGCTGAGGCCGGAAAAAACACCCCGCGCCCCACTGTCCCAGATGGGGGCGCGCTCTCCGGCCAAATAGGGGAGAAAGACAATGCCTCCCGCCCCGGGGCCTCCCGCTTCGGCAAGTTGATAAAATTTTTCATACCCCGAATCCGCCTGCGAATTTGCCGGGGCAATCCCCAGCACGTTCATACACCAGTCCACAGCCTTGCCGGTAGTAGAGATAATTCCCGACAGGTTCCACCAGGGTTTTACCGGATGGCCGTATGACATAAGCCGCCTGTCGATGATCCTCTTTTCGGTACAGACATTGATTCCCTCGGAGCTGCCCGAACGGTCGCAGACTTGCCCGGGAGAAACCGCTCCGGCCCCAAGGATGGCTACGAAGAAGTCGGGCCCTCCGGCAATAACCGGCGCTCCGGCGGGAAGCCCAAGACGCGCGGCAACGCCGGCCGGCAATGTCCCGAAAACATCACCGGGAGAAATAAAGGGGGGAAATTTCCCGCCATCAAGGGCGAGCTTTTCCAGAACATCCCTGTTCCAGTACCAGCGGTCAAAACCTTCGGAGGGAAAGATCGTCCAGGCCCCGCCGGTCAGGGCATAGGCAAGGTATTCAGGACAGTTAAGAAAAAAACAGGTCTTTTCATACAGTTCAGGTTCATTGTTTTTGATATCCAGCGCCTTGGGAAGAAAAAAACTCGAATCGACAAATTCCCCCACCGCCGCGGAAACCTCCTCGGCGGCCGCCCGCCGGTCAAGCCAGAGCCTTGCCGGAGCCGACTCAAGCCGCAGTTCCCCGCCCGCCAGCCGCGGCTTCCCAAGAACCGGAACCAGGGTCGGGCCGTTCCCGCTTATCACCAGGGCCTCCGTCTTTGAAAGATTTTGCGAAGGCAGGCGGGCGCAGCATTCCCCAAAAGCCCGGAGCCATTGCTCCGGGTCCGCCTCACAGCGGCCGTTTTCATTTAACGACAGGGGCAAAAAAACAGAAGCGCGGCAGCTTCCGTCAAAATTCCAAAGGGCGGCTTTAAAGGTCGACGTCCCGATATCAACGGTAAGTATCACTGTAGTTCAAGTATAATTGCCATCACTGTTTCCGTAAACAGCGCCCGAATCCCCGCCCGCCGGAACATAAAAAACCCCGTCCGGGGTTCGTTCCGGACGGGATCGGTTAAACAGGCAAGTCCGCTTAAGTGACGATCTCCAGGAAGCTGGGGATCATTTCGCCCGAGAAATAGAAAAGGCCGCGTCCGAGCTGATCCGCATCCCAGATCCGCTGCGGGCTGTCGGGATAGGCGGTGTAGCCGCCGCAGTAGGTTTCGATGCGGTTGCCCGACGGTTCCCAGAAGTAGATCGTAAGGCCGCGGGTGATCGCGTGCCGCGTGGGTCCTATGTCCAGTTTAAGATGGTTGACCGCAATAAGGTCGGCGGCGTTGAGGATGTCTTCCCAGGTCTGGAGATAGAAGCCAATATGGTGAATGGTGTTCGGCTTGGGATATTCAACGAAGGCCAGATCGTGCGGCTTGTTGTTGCCGGTAATCCAGGTTGCAAGGCGCTTGCCGTCGGGGGTGTTGCAGATTTCGGGAACGTACATGCCGAATACTTCTTTCATGAAGCGTTCCGCTTCTTCAATACCGGGTCCGTACAGAAGGAAATGGTCCAGCCGGACCGCCCTCATGCCGCGGGGGGGTTCATTCCAGATGTCGGGGTTGCGGATCTGGGGATGCTTTTGGGCCATTTCAACATCGGCGTAGATATGAAATTCGTGGCCGGTACAAAGTTTGAATTTATACTGCTTGCCGAAACCGGGCTGTTCGGTATTGGGAGCGACTTCCGTCACCTTGTAGCCGAATTTTTCCGTCTTTGCCTTGATGTCCTCAAGCTCCTGAACATTGACTACCTTGAAGCCTACATAATCAAGACCGGCGGTTTTGTCCATGTGAAGCACGACGCTGTGATGATCAAATTCATCATAAGCCTTGAGCATGACTCTGCCGTCGCTGGTGCGGCCAACCTCATCCAAACCAAGGATGTTCTTGTAAAAGTCAAGTGTTTTGTCTAAATCCAGTACCCTTAACTGGATAAGACCCGGGCGAACGGTACCATGAAATGCCATAGTTTACCTCCAAAAAAATAAGTAACTTGTTAAACCCGTGCGACAACCATGTCGCTTCGGGGCTGAACACAACACACAAGAACAACGCCGTTTTTTATATCTTTTTCATTTATATGGGCCGCGCTCATGGTTTTGAACTGACGCCATTTGCCGGACACAACCCGCATGCGGCAGATTCCGCAGCCGCCGCCGCAACACCCGTGATTTTTAAGGCCCGCCCGGTTGTGGATCATACGATGAAACACAACTTCGTCGTCGGCGCAGTCAAAAACCTTGCCCGTATCCTTTACGGTGATCCGGTATTTCCGTCCGGAAGGCGCGCTTAAAACGGCTCTAGGCCCTGTTTTGAGAAAGCTGGTAAGCCACATCGACTATCATGTCCTCCTGTCCGCCGACCATGCGGCGCTTCCCTAATTCCACAAGAATATCCCGCGCAGGTACACCGAATTTTTCCGAAGCGCGCCTTGTATGCAAAAGGAAACTCGAATACACTCCCGCATAACCGAGCATAAGCGAATCGGTGCGTATCGCCTGGGGCCTCTGCATAATCGGCTCCACCACGTCTTCGGCCAGATCCATCAGGGCGTAGGCGTCAATGCCCGTGTCATACCCCAGCCGGTGGAGCACCGCGCAAAGGACTTCGATCTGGGTGTTTCCCGCGCCGGCTCCAAGGCCCCGGCAGGTGGCGTCGATATAATCCGCCCCTTCCTCCACGGCCGCCAGGGAATTGGCAACCGCCAGACCCAGGTTGTTGTGCGCGTGAAAGCCCGCGGGGATCTGTATCGCCGCTTTGAGCGCCCCTACCCTGGCTTTGACGTCTTCGGGAACCATGTAGCCGGAGGAATCAGCCAGGTTGATATAGTCCGCGCCGGCGTCCACAAATATCTTCGCCTGCTCAACAATTTTTTCCGGCTCCGCCATGTGGGTCATCATGAGAAAACCAACGGCGAACATGCCGTTCTGCTTTGCCCAGCCTATGTGCTGTATGGCAATGTCGGCTTCGGTTACATGGGTGGCGACGCGCACCGCATTGGCCCCCTTCTCGCGGGCGTTCTTCAAGTCTTCGATGGTGCCTATCCCCGGAAGGAGCAGCACGCCGAGTTTTGCGTTCTTTACCACCGAAGCCGCCGCCGCAAGCAGTTCAAGCTCCTGTACTTTGGAGAACCCGTAATTAATGGAAGAACCGGCAATGCCGTCGCCGTGGCTTATCTCGATAAGATCGACCCCGGCCTTATCAAGCCCCCCGGCAATAGCCCCGGCCTGTTCCACGGTAAAGGAATGGCTTACCGCATGGCTTCCGTCCCTCAAGGTAGTGTCTACAATATGAATCGCGCCGGCTCTCATGATACCCCCAGCATTTTTGCGGCGAGTTTTTCCGCCACGGCGACCGCGGCCTGGTTGATAATATCCAGGTTCCCCGAATAAGAGGGAAGAAAATCCCCCGCTCCTTCCACTTCGATGATCACCGTTACCTTGCCGCCGTCTATTACCGGCGGCACCCGCAAACGGTACCCGGGCACATAACCCTGCACCTCACGGACGATGTCATTCACCGATTCGATGATCTTTTTTTCATCCGGATTCTTCACCAGCGCGTACACCGTATTGGTCATCATCAGCGGAGGCTCCGCCGGGTTAAGGACGATGATCGCCTTGCTCCGGTCCGCCCCGCCTATAACATGCAGGGCCCTGGCGGTAGTTTCGGTAAACTCGTCGATGTTCGCCCTGGTCCCCGGCCCCGCGCTCCTGCTGGAAATGCAGGAAACAATCTCGCCGTATTCCACATCCGCCGCGCGGTTGATCGCAAACATGACGGGGACCGTAGCCTGTCCGCCGCATGTTACCATGTTGAAGTCCGTCTCGTTTGTCAGCTTGTCCAGATTGACGCAGGGAACCACATAGGGTCCCACCGCCGCGGGAGTCATGTCCACGGCAATCTTCCCCGCCGCTTTGAGTATGGGCGAATTGTGAAGATGGGCCCTGGCGCTGGTTGCGTCGAAAACAAATTTCACGTCAGGTTCGGCGGCCACCGCGTCCACGCCCTGAATGGACGTCTTGAAGCCCAGCCCCTGCGCCCGTTTGATCCCTTCGGACTCGACGATCCCCGCCATGATGTGCATTTGCAGATGTTTGCTCTTCATGACTTTGTACATAAGATCGCTGCCGATGTTGCCGGGACCTATGATACCGACCTTTACCTTCTCCATAAACGACCGCCTCTTTTGGTCATATAAGGGATAACAACCCTTTTCTTAATCTTTCCAAAATGCCCCGCATTTTGCTGTTTTTTAGCGTCCGCCGTTCAAAAACTTCGGCTTTTGAACAACTTTGTTACACAAACTCCGCTTCCACTTTTCCAAAGGTTGAAAATTCCGCGGTGAACCGGTCGCCTTTCCTGGCCGCCGGAGCCGCGGAAAAAGCGCCCGAGAGGATCACCTCTCCGGCCTTGAGCGTTACCCCGTAACCCCAAAGGCGGTTGGCAAGCCAGGCGACGGAAACGCAGGGATCGCCCAGGACCGCCGCGCCCGTGCCTTCCCCGGCAAGTTCACCGCCGTTTTTCCAGAGCTTCATTGAAACGGCGGGAAGATCCGCTTCGTCAAGTCTGAGCCTCTTCTTCCCCAAAATATAGCGTCCCGATGAAGCGTTGTCCGACACCGTATCAACCAGCTTGATCTTCCAGTCCGCGATGCGGCTGTCCACGATCTCGAAAGCCGCAACGACATAATCCGTCGCCCTGAGAACGTCTTCGCGGGTTACTTTGCCGCCCGCAAGATCTTCCTTCAGGATAAAGGCGATCTCCCCTTCGATCTTGGGCTGCATCAGGACGCCGGCGTCAACGTTTCCATCTTTGCAATCCATGGCTGCGTAAAGATGTCCGTAATCAGGCTCGCTGACGCCAAACTGTTTTTGGATGCCCGTCGAGGTGAGGCCTATCTTCTTCCCCGAAATGACATGCCCCATGTCCAGCACGCGCCGCACATTGGCAAGCTGAATGCTGTACGCATCGTCTATGGTAAGGGAAGGTTCCTGATCCGTAAGCGGCGCTATAGACTTCCGCGAACGTTCGGCGTTGAAAAGCTGTTCCGCGAGAGCGGCTATCTTTTTCTGATCCATGGCCGCCTCGTTTACCGTTTGAAGAAATTACGGATCAAATCGGCGAATTCCTTGACCTTCTCAATCTGGGTCCAGTGGCCGCAGTGCCCGAACACGTGAAGCTCGGCCTTGTCGATAAGCCGGAGGAGTTTGAAGGAATTTTCGGGGGGAATGACGCGGTCTTCCCTGCCGTGGACAATGAGGGTTTCGTGGGGAATGTTGCGGATAAAGTTTTCGTTCCCCGCCATAGCCTCCACCCCTTTCTGGCGCGGCTCGGGGAACAGGGCGTGGAAGCTTTCCTGGAAACCGGGCTGTATGCTGGATTCGTAACGGCTCTTGATCAAATCCCTGGTGGCAAAACTATGGTCGTAGGTAAAAATTTCAAGCAGTTCTTCCATGGCCTCAAGGGAAGGCTCGTAGCCCCACACCTGATCCAGGCCGTAGGTGAGGGGGAAGCTGACCCCCATGGCCCCCATGAGGACCAGCTTGTTTACCCGCTGGGGGTATTTAACCGCCAGGGACAGAGCCAAAGCGCCGCCGAAAGAATTGCCCACCAGGTTGGTCTTTTCGATTTTGAGGGCGTCCAGAAGATCGACGGTCTGCTGAACCCAGCCGTTCATGGTTTCTTTTCTGCCGGGAACCCGCTCCGTAAAGCCGAAACCGGACATATCCGGCGCAATAATGCGGAAATCGTCCTTGATAAGGGGGAAAAGCCTGCCCCAGTTAGCCCACGCGGTAACTCCGGGACCCGAACCGTGAAGCAGGGTTACGGGGTACCCTTTGCCGAGATCGTGATAATTGGTCTTGAAACCGCCCGTTTGAATACTGTTGGCAATTTCCGGTCTTTGCTCTGCCATAAGAATCTCCTAAAAATATAAAAGTCTATTTGGGATACGCATATTGTGCCCCTGTTTTTTCCGGTTGTCAAGGAAAAAATGACAATTTTTGTCAGAAATACTTGTGCAAAGCAGTAAACTATTATTAAGTAAAAATATTAAGTGAAAACGACAACACGGGGGCAGGCCGGGACAACGGCCCGGCCGCAGGGGGGCCGGACAAAAAATGCGGCGGCGCCGGGCGCGGGTTTGGAAACAGGCCCCCCTCATGACCTTGCCGCTCCGGTTTTTTTATGATAGGCTCTTTTCATGAAGTTTTTTTGCCGCTTTAATTCAACGTGGACTTTATAAACCGCCTTTTGGGGCGGTCTTTTTTTGCGTCTTACGGGAGGGAGCATGCTTACGGGAAGATCCCTTATTGAACCGCTCAATTTTACCATTGAGGAAATGGACGGGCTTTTCAGCCTGGCTGAAAGGATAGAGGAAGACGGGGCGTATCTCAGGGACAGTTGCAGGGGGAAGCTCCTTGCGACCCTTTTTTTTGAGCCGAGCACGAGGACGCGGCTTTCGTTCGAAGCGGCGATGCTGAGGCTGGGGGGGAGCTGCCTTGGTTTTGCCGAGCCGTCTTCCAGTTCGGCGGCAAAGGGGGAAAGCCTTGCCGATACGATCAAGACTGTTTCCTGCTATGCGGACGCCATCGTCATGCGCAACCCCAAGGAGGGGGCCGCCCTGCTGGCTTCCCGCGTTTCCCCGGTGCCTGTGATCAACGCGGGCGACGGAGGCCACCACCACCCCACCCAGACGCTGACCGACCTTCTTACGATCAGGCGGCTCCGGGGGAACAGGCGCGAGGCGGGGGGCATCGGCGGACTGACCGTGGGCTTCTGCGGAGACCTGAAATTCGGGAGGACCGTTCATTCGCTTGCGAAGGCCCTTGTCCGCCATGAAAAGATCGCCATGGTGTTTATTTCGCCCGCGGAACTGAGGGCCCCTGAATACATTACGCGGCAGCTTGAAAAAGAGCATGTTGAATTTACGGAGACGGGAAACCTTGAAGAAGTCATTGGAGATCTCGACGTCCTTTACATGACGCGGGTACAGCGGGAACGTTTCTTCAACGAGGAGGATTACATACGCCTCAAGGATATCTATGTGCTTGACAGGGAAAAAATGAAAAACGCAAAGCAAGACCTTATCGTCCTCCATCCCCTTCCGCGGGTAAACGAGATTGCCCCCGAAGTCGACGCCGATCCCCGGGCCGCGTACTTTAAGCAGGCCAGATACGGCATGTACGTGCGCATGGCCCTGCTGTCGTCAATTCTCGGCGCCGCGCCCGGCGCCGTTCCGGACGGCAAGGCGGCCCCCGGCGGCTTTTCGCCCCCCGGCGGCAAAGGAGCGGCTTCATGCTGAATATAGACAAGATAAAAAACGGCGTCGTCATCGATCATATCAAGGCGGGGCTGGGTATACGGGTGTTCAACTGGCTCGGCCTTGACAGGGCGCCGTACACCGTCGCCTTT
>JAITJV010000029.1 GCA_031278755.1 Treponema sp.
CATACAAACTCCTCTGTAGCTGGCTACAGTAGCCGGGCTACATTCCAAGAAGATTGAACACGCCAGTTTTCTAGTAGTGCTTTTTAACCACCCTAAGTCTATATAATATAAAGACTTAGGCTAAGGCGCCGGGCGGAATCGAACCGTCGCATAATGGTTTTGCAGACCACTCCCTTACCGCTTGGGTACGGCGCCTTAATAATGACAAATATAACAAAATTCCCCCTCCTTGTCTATTGCCCGCCGGTCCCGCCTTCTTGTCAGCCGCCTTCGGATGCCGGGGAAAGCCGCGTATGCGTTTTGTTTCGGCGCGGGCGGCCGCGGTCGACGCCGCGGGGATTTTCTTCAGGGGGCCTCCGGAAGCTTCAGTTTTGGAACAGGTTCGATTTATGGATTTCTTTGTGTTTTTTGGTTATAGTTGAAGAAGTTCCGGTGGAGTACGTAAAAAGGGCTTTATATGATGCATAAAAAATTTACGGCGGTTTTTCTTGCGGGCTTTGTTTTTTCGGCCGCATACGCCGTCCCCCCTTATCCCGCTGTCGGGGCCGACGCGGCGCCGGATCTGTACGCCCCTTTTATGACGGGCGCCGGGGCTTTTTCCACCACCTCCGGAGGCGCGCCCGCCGCCGCCGTCAATCCCGCGGCCGGAGGGGAAGCCCAGCGCATCGTATTCGATCTGGGATATTTGGGCCTGCACGGTTTCGGCAAGGAAAAAGGCTACGGCATCGGTCTTGATTTGGGCGCCCTGTTTCCTACAAAATACGCCGTTTTCGGAGGATCCCTCCGGCTTCTTCACAGCCCTTTTGACGCTTCGTTTCCGGTAAAAACCACCTTCGGGGGGAACCTCAACGCCGCCAAAGAACTCTACCCGGGCCTCTCGCTTGGGGCGGGGCTTAATTTCGGTTTCGGCAGCGAATGGACCTTGTCCGGGGATCTGGGCTTCCGTTATAACATGGGGGAACTCGGCCCTCTTGATAATTTTACCTGGGCGCTTGTGTTCCGCGGACTGGGCAAAAGCTGGACTCCTTCCTGGTTTACCCCCATGGGGGGCGTTTCTTTCGATATAGTCCGTGTAGAAGGCGGGAACGGCAAGCCTGATCCCTTTCTTTTAAGCGCGGCGGCGGATATCGGCATTCCTTCTGTCGTAGACCCCAAAAGGATAAGCTTTATCCTTAAAACCGGCGTTTCCATGACTTTCAGCGAATTGATCATCCTGTCATTTTCCTGGCCCGGCGCTTCGGGGCTTAACGCCAGGGAGCTTGCAAACGGGGCGAAATTCCCCGGCCTTCCTTCCATAGGGCTGGGGGTGAATTTTGCCCTGAAATCGGGCGGGGAGCGCATAGCCGGCGGCAGGCTCCCCTCAGACGGAGATATAACGGTACACGCGGCCGCCAGACCCCTGTACGAAGGAGCCGCCGCCATAGGCGCCGGGATTACCTGGAAGGCGGGGGTCCTGGACAAGACGCCTCCCGCCATAGCCGTTGATTATCCTGAAATCCTGTATATTTCTCCCGATAACAACGGTAAAGCCGATAATCTTCTCCTGCCTGTCTCCATAAGCGATCAGCGTTATATCGCCGAATGGATTATGGAAATTTCCGATGAAGACGGCCGCATTGTCCGCACGTACCGGAACAAGGAAAGGCGGCCTGAAACCCAGGGCGTGCGGAATTTTTTCAGCCGGCTTGCCGATGTAAAATCCGGGGTTGAAGTCCCCCCCGTCCTTTCCTGGGACGGAATTTTTGATTCGGGGGACAGGGCCCCCGACGGGACATACACCTTCAACATTACCGCCTGGGATGACAACAACAACATGGCTTCTTCCCCGGCGTACCGCGTCGTTGTAGACAATACGCCGCCTGAAGCGGCCCCCGGAAACCTTTCCGACGCGGACCGGATCTTTTCACCGGACGGCGACGGAAACAAGGATACCCTCGTCATACCCCAGTCCGGTTCGTTTGAGGACGTCTGGGAAGGAGGGATCTACGATTCAACGGGAAACAGGGTGCGGAGTTTCCGTATGGAGGGAAGCCTCTCCGATATCGTCTGGGACGGAAAAGACGACGAAGGCCGTATCGTTCCCGACGGCGTGTACCGTTACCTGGTTTCTTCTACGGACAGGGCGCTCAATACGACGGAAAAAGGCATTGACAATATCATGGTCAGCACCATACAGCCCGCGGTGGGTCTTTCCATATCAGACGCATGGTTCAGCCCAAACGGGGACGGAATCAAGGATACGGTAAGCCTTACGCCGGGCGTGAGCGTCAGGGAAGGCGTTACCGGCTGGAATATCCGCATCAGGGACGCCCAGGGAACCGTCAGGCGCACTCTTCAGAGCGGGTCCGCCGTTCCCGAAAAAATTGACTTTGACGGACTCGCCGGCGGCGGAACCGCGCTTGCCGAAGGAAGTTATCAGGCGTACCTCACGGTTACTTACCGGAACGGCTATGTGTCAACGGCGCTTTCTCCCGTCTTTAATCTTGATATAACCCCGCCCAGGGCTGTTGTCAGAGCCGCGTATCCGGCCTTCTCCCCCAATAACGACGGAAATCAGGATGAGATGATCATATATCAGGAAGCTTCGGAAGAAACACTGTGGACAGGAGATTTCAGGCGGCTCCGCGGGGAAAGCGGCGAACGGCCGGTTCGATCTTTCAGGTTCCCGGGCGCGCCTCCCGCGCAGCTGCGGTGGGACGGCCACGGTGATTCAGGAACATTCGCGGCTGACGGCGGCTATACCTACGAACTCTACGCCGTTGATCCGGCGGGGAATACCGGCAGATCGAACACGGCGTCGTTTACCCTGAGCACCGCCGATACGCCGGTCATGATCACTACGGATCTCAGGGCTTTCTCTCCCAACGGGGACAGGGTAAAGGATACGATCAGCATCAATCCGGTGATACAGGTCAGGGAAGGCGTCGAAGCCTGGAAGATTGACATATTGAACGGCGGAAGAACCGTACAGACATTCGAGGGCGGCGGACTCCCCGCCCCCGTTTTATGGAACGGAAGGGATTCAAGCGGCGTTCCCGCTCCCGAAGGCTCTTATACGGCCGAAATAGAAGTCCGGTACGTACAGGGGAACCGGCCCCGGGCTGTTTCCCTTCCCTTTGATCTTGATATAACGCCTCCCAGAACGGAACTCAGCGCCCCCTATACGGTCTTCTCGCCCAACGGCGACGGCCGGCGGGACTTTATCCCCTTCCCGGTAAATACCGACGGGGATGAAGAATGGGAGGCAACCATAACCAACGCACAGGGACAGACGGTACGAACCTGGCGCTGGCGGGGCAAAGCTCCGGCCCTTGCATGGGAAGGAACCGACGAGGCGGGAAACAACGCCCCCGACGGAACCTATCGGTTCAATCTTGCGTCAACCGACGAGGCGGGAAATTCCGTCAAACTAACCGTCCCCGATATCAGCCTTGACGCGCGGGTCCCGAGGGTGTTCCTCACTTCTTCGGCCCAGGATATAGCTCCGAAAGGAAGCGGCGAAATCCGCTTCGGGATCATCACGTCCCTCGGGGAAGGAATAGAAAACTGGACGCTGGAACTCCGCGACGGCGATGGAAATTCCGCAAGAACCTTCACCGGCGAAAAGACCGCCCCTCCGGGAACGATTAGCTGGAACGGACTTGCCGAAAACGGCCGGGTGCGCGAAGGGAAATTTACCCCTGTTCTTACCGTAAATTATATCAAGGGAGATATAGCCGCGGCGCAGACGCCTCCTGTTACGGTTGACGTGACAGGCCCCGTTCTCTCTTTTGCCTCACGGCCCGAATATTTCAGCCCCGACAACGACGGGGTGGACGATGAACTTATCATGAACCTTGGCGCGGAAGATATTTCACCTATCGCATCGTGGAGTTTCGAAATCCATGAACCCCAGCCGCCCTATCAGCTTTTCTGGCGTATAGAAGGCCGGGAAAGCCCCGCGGCGGAAACCGTCTGGAACGGTAAAAGCAACAGGGGTGAACTGGTGCAGTCCGCCACCGACTATCCTTTTACCTACAGGGCGGAGGATACACTGGGGAACGCCAGCTCCATGGAAGGGGCCATAGGCGTGGACGTTCTTGTAATACGGGACGGAAACAACCTGAAAATCCAGGTGCCTTCAATAGTGTTCCGGGCGAACGCCGCCGACTTTGAGGGCCTTGATCCCGCCGTGGTAGACAACAACATCAGAATCCTCCGGCGCATTGCGGAGATCCTCAACAAGTTCCGCGATTACAGGGTACAGGTTGAAGGGCACGCAAACCCCGTCGTCCGCACCGAAGCCGAAGAAAGAACAGAGCTGCAGCCTTTAAGCGAATCCAGAGCCAGGGCTGTGGTGAACATGCTCGGTGAATACGGCGTGGCAAGAACCCGCCTTTCCTCAACAGGAATGGGAGGTTCCCGGCCCGTGATCAGATGGGAAGACAGGGACAACTGGTGGAAAAACCGGCGGGTGGAATTTATTTTGATTAAGTAGCGTCCGTCCGCAAAGCCGGCCGCTTTGTGGACAGACCTTGCGGC
>JAITJV010000067.1 GCA_031278755.1 Treponema sp.
TACGCCCATATTGCGGGACGGCCCCGTTACGGGGAGGGCCATGCCGCTTTTCATTTCGGGAACAAGGAGGGCCTGCCTGAGAAAAGGAAAAACCTTGCCTCCGCCGCGGTTGTTGAAGATCAGCGCCTCACGGCATTCGCGGAGGAATCCGGCTATTTCCGAAGTTCCGGCGATAATATCGGGGGGCCTGTACCGTCCGCGGCGGTACATGAGCCTTAGATCGCTTTCAGGTTCTTCGCCGTCCCTGTACGCGTAAAAGGCGGCAAGATCGGAGCACGAAATATCCTGGGCCTGTTCCACCAGTATGGAGACCAGTGAATTGAAATTCTGCTCGGAGGAAAGCCTCGTCCCCGCACGGACAAGTTCGCTCCCAAAGGACGCCGTTCCCGCTTCGCCCGTAAAGACGGCGGAGCCCGTTTCAAAGCCCGGCTGGTTTTGAAACAGGCTCCCGGAAAAAATTGCCGATTCTTTATGGGTTGAGTGTTTGCGGCTCATGCAGTTTTCTCCGGGGGTAAGAAGCTGTTCCAAAAAACTGAAATTTTGGAACAATCTTAAGTATACCATTACATTTATCAAAAATAAACGATATAGTAAATGAACCTGTTCCAAATGGAATTTCAGGATGTTTCCGGCAAGGAGTTGAGTATGAAAAACGCGCTGTGGTGTCTTTTGGGAATGATGGCCCTGCCCCTGGGAGCCGATGAAAATATCTTCGCGTGGAAGACGGGGAATTTCGAAATTTATACGCTGGTTGAAACCCGCGGGCCGGGGAGGCCGGGCGTCCTTGTCGGCGCCGGGGACGCCGATGTGGAGCGTTACCTCGGCGGCGGCTTTGAATCGGAAACCAACGCGTTCCTCATCAAAACCCCGGACCGCATCGTTCTTGTCGATACGGGATTCGGCGCGGCTCTTTTTGACAACCTGAAAGCCCTCGGCGTAAGCCCCGGGGACGTCGGCGCGGTGCTCATTACGCACATGCACGGGGATCATATAGGCGGCCTCGCAAAGGACGGGCGGGCGCTTTTCCCCAACGCGCGGGTGTACCTTGCGGAACAGGAACGCGACTACTGGACAAAAACGCGCGTGAACCAGGGCGCCGTCGCGGCCCTTGCCCCATACGGATCAAAGGTTTCCGTTTTCCGGCCCGGCGAACCGGGGGCGCAGGCGGCCGAACTCCTTCCGGGGATCACCGCCGTTGCCGCATTCGGGCATACGCCGGGGCACACCCTTTTTTTGATTGAGTCGGCGGGGCAGAAGCTCCTCATCTGGGGCGATCTGATGCATGTTGAAAAAATACAGTTCCCCCGGCCGGACGTTTCGGTCACCTACGACGTCGATCCCGGGGCCGCCGCGGCTTCGCGCAAAAAGACGCTTGAATACGCGGCGGCGAACAATATCCCCGTCGCGGGGATGCACCTGGTGTACCCCGCCATAGGGATCGTCCGCGCGGACGGCGCCGGATACCGGTTTATCGTTAACTGATGAAAGCCCGGCGCCGCGGTATATAGCGTCCGCCCGCGAAGCCGGCTGGTTTATGGGAACAACAAGCCCGCGTCTCCGCCGCGCGGTATGTTGATTCGGCCGCATTTACAGGAAGGCGCTTATGTTTTATCATGGGGGCCGGGAGTAAACATGAAAGAAGTCGGAATCGGCGTCATAGGCGCGGGAAGAATAGGAAAACTGCACGGGGACAACCTGTGCCGTTCGGTTGCCGGGGCGAGGGTTGAGGCCGCCGCGGAAATCAACCTGAACGATGAACACCGCGCATGGGCGGAGAAAAACGGCATTAAGAAGATATACAAAGATCCTGCCGAAATCTGGAAGGATCCAAAGATAGACGCGGTGTTTATCTGTTCGTCCACCGACACCCATGCGGATTTTATCATGGAAGCGGCGGCGGCCGGCAAGCATATTTTTTGCGAGAAACCAATTCATACCGATGTAAAGAAAATAAAGGAGGCCCTTGCCGCCGTGGAAAAGGCGGGGGTAAAGCTCCAGGTCGGCTTTGTCCGCCGTTTTGATCACAACCACAAAAAGGTTCACGACGCCGTCGCGTCGGGAATTCTCGGCAGCCCCCATGTTGTCAGGATCACGTCCCGCGATCCCGAGGGGCCGCCCCTTTCGTATATCGCCGTCTCGGGCGGAATCTTTATGGATATGACGATACATGATTTTGACATGGCCCGGTATCTTTCATGCAGTGAAGTCGCCGAAGTAAGCGCCTACGGGGCGGTGCTTATCGATCAGGATTACAGGCAATACGGCGACGTCGATACGGCCGCGGTAATGCTGAAATTCGAAAACGGCGCGCTCGGGCTTATTGACAACAGCCGCGCGGCGCATTACGGCTACGATCAGCGGACGGAAGTCCACTGCGCAAAAGGCTGCGTGCAGGCGGCGAACGATCTTGTTGACGCCTCCGTGATAAGCACGGCGGAAGGCGTCGTCTGTGAAAAGCCCATGTGGTTTTTTCTTGAACGGTATAACGCCGCCTTTATTTCCGAAGCCCGGGTTTTTGTCGACGCGGTGCGGAATGA
The DNA here is from genome assembly GCA_031278755.1 of Treponema sp. Classification (GTDB taxonomy): domain Bacteria; phylum Spirochaetota; class Spirochaetia; order Treponematales; family Breznakiellaceae; genus JAIROE01. Next base: position 2,538 of record JAITJV010000067.1, read on the forward strand.
CGCCGTTCCGCCTGTCGGCGGAAAAGACGGGCTGGAAGCGGTTTATATCGCAATGGCCGCCGCCAGGTCGTTAAAGGAAAACCGGCCGGTAAAACTCAGCGAGGTGCGGCAATGAAGATTTCCCACAAGCCGCCTTTCAACCGCGGCCTGACCCTGCTTTCCCCCCGGAGCGGAAAAACGGCGGACATGCTCATGGACTTCGGCGTACTGGTCCTTTCCTCCGGGGACGTCTACAAAAGCGAATCGGATGCCGACGAACGGGTGTTTCTCCTTTCGCGGGGAAGCGCCGTGATCTCATGGGGCTCCCGAAGCGCCGAAATTTCAAGGCCCGGCCTTTTCGATCATTTGCCCTGGTGCCTTTCGGCCCCGGGGGGCTGCGCGGTCGAAATAAAAGCGGGAAAGGCCGGGGCGGAATTTTTCCTCGCGGCGACGGACAATCCGCGCGGTTTTGAGCCGAGGCTTTTCGGCCCCGAAGAATGCCGGAATGAATTGCGGGGCAAGGGGACCATGCGTGAAACGTCCACCCGTATTGTAAGGACCATTTTTGACGACTCCGACCGGAGCGAATCAAATCTGGTCATAGGCGAAGTAATAGGCATACCGGGAACGTGGTCAAGCTATCCTCCGCATCATCATCCCCAGCCTGAAATCTACCACTACCGCTTTCTTCCCCCCCGGGGTTTCGCGCTTACCGCGATAGGGGATACGCCGTACATCATCCATGACAGGGACACGATCCTGATCCGCGAGGGGGAAGTTCATCCGCAGGTAACCGCCCCCGGCTACGCCATGTGGTACCTCTGGATCATACGTCATCTGGAAGGCGCCCGTTACGGCCCCGCTACGTCTACGCCGATCTTTGTGGAAGATCACAAATGGGTCATGGGAAACGAAGACAATATCTGGAAGCCCGGGGAGGAATGATAATGAAAACAGTCAGATTAACCATGGGCCAGGCCGCCCTGCGTTTTTTGGATAATCAATACGTCGAAGCCGACGGAAAGGAAATAAAATTCGTCCAGGGCGTTTTCGGGATATTCGGCCACGGGGTTGTAGTGGGGTTTGGCGAAGCCCTTGCCGCGGGAGGCTCGTCCCTGCGTTTTTATCAGGCAAAGAACGAACAGGGGGCGGGGCACGCCGCCATAGGTTTTGCCAAGCAGAGCAACCGCCAAAGGATAATGGCCGTGTGCAGTTCCATAGGACCCGGCGCGCTCAACATGGTAACGGCCGCGGGAACGGCTACGGCCAACCATATACCGGTTCTCTTTCTTCCTTCCGACGTCTTCGCGTGCCGCCAGCCCGATCCGGTGCTGCAGCAGATTGAAATTCCCGGTGATTATACCAATACGGCAAACGACGCCTTCCGCGCGGTAAGCCGTTATTGGGACAGGGTTCAGAGGCCGGAACAGCTCATGACCGCTTTTATTAACGCGTTCCGCGTGCTTGCCGATCCCGCCGAAACGGGGGCCGTAACGGTGTCCCTTCCGCAGGACGTACAGGGGGAAGCCTACGACTACCCCGAAGAATTTCTTGCGAAGCGCGTGCATCACATCGAGCGGCGCATACCGACAAAGGGGCAGTTGGAAAGGGCCGCCGCGATGATCAGGGCGGCGGAAAAGCCCCTGCTTATATGCGGCGGCGGCGTGCGGTATTCGGACGCCGGCGGGGCGCTTGAAAAATTCTGCGCGGCTTTTCACATTCCCTTCGCCGAAACCCAGGGGGGAAAGGGGACCGTACCCTGGGACAACCCCTATAACCTTTCGGGAATAGGAGCCACAGGGGGGCTTGCCGCGAACACCCTCGCCGGGGAAGCGGATCTGATCATAGCCGCCGGAACCCGCCTCGGCGATTTTACCACCTGTTCAAAATGGCTTTTCCGGAATCCCCGGTGCCGCATACTCGGAATAAACATTGCGTCTTTTGACGCGTACAAGATGAACGGGGAGCCTGTAAGCGCCGATGCAAAATTAACGCTGGAAGCGCTTACCGGCGCCGTTCCCGGTTATAAGTCCCAATGGGGGGATCGCATCAAAAAGGCGAAGGTTGAGTGGAACGCCGAAGTAGACAGGCTTTACAGCGAAGATATTCCCCCGGATCCCGGCGGCGGGCCCCTGCTTTCGCAGGTGCGCGTCCTCGGCGAACTTAACGAGAGGCTCCTGCCCAAAGAGGCCGTAGTCGTTTCAGGTTCCGGCTCCGTACCCAGCGACATGCAGCGCGTCTGGCGGACGAGGGTTCCCGGAACCTACCACATGGAATACGCCTTTTCCTGCATGGGCTATGAAGTAGCCGCGGCGCTCGGCGCGGCAATCGCCTGTCCCGGAAAGGAAGTGGCGGCGATCATGGGCGACGGGGCCTATACGATGCTTCACACGGAGCTTCTTACCGCCGTTCAGGAAGGGAGGAAGATCATCGTGGTGGTTCTGGACAACGCCGGTTTTCACTGCATAGACAATCTCCAGAACAGCCAGGGCATTCCGCATTTCGGCAACGAGTGGAACACCCGGGATCAGGCGTCAGGCCGGCTGGAAGGAAAGCCGGTGCGGGTCGATTACGCGAAGAACGGCGAAAGCTGGGGAGCGCTTGGGCTGCGCGCCAGAACGCCCGAGGAACTTGCCGCCGCCGTCGGGGAAGCTCTGGCGGCGAAGGGGCCTGTCGTCATCGATGTAAAGGTCGGCGCGAAGACCATGACAAAAAACTACGCAAGCTGGTGGCGCGTCGGCACCGCGCAGGTGTCTTCCAACCCCGAAGTTGAAAAAGCCGCAAAAGAAATGGCCGCTGAAAGCGCAAAGGCAAGGAAATTTTAAGCGGCGCCGCCGCTTCCTTTTGAGGAGAGTGTATGGCAAAGGCAAAAGCAGGAAATATACGGCTGGCCATAGCGCCCATTGGCTGGACCAACGACGACCTTCCCGAACTGGGGGGGAAAATTCCCTTTGAGCAGTGCGTCAGCGAAATGGCCCTTGCCGGATTTACCGGAACCGAAGTGGGGAACAAGTACCCAAAAGACGTTAAGGTTCTCAACAGGGCCCTCTCCCTCCGGGGGCTTACGGTCTGCAATGCGTGGTTCAGTTCTTTTCTTACGGTAAAACCCTACCGGGAAGTCGAGGAAGCCTTCATAAAACACAGGGATTTCCTCCACGCCGCGGGGGCCGGGGTTATAGGCGCGTCGGAACAGGGCCGTTCCGTTCAGGGGCTGGACAAGCCCGTCTTTGACGCGCGGCCTGTTTTTTCCGACAGCGAATGGGACAGACTGTGCGGCGGATTAAACAGGCTTGGGAAGAAAGCGGCCGCAAAGGGGATGAGGCTGACCTATCATCACCACATGGGAACGGGGGTGCAGACCGCGGACGAAATAGACCGGCTCATGGAAAACACCGATCCGGAATCTCTGGGGCTGCTTTACGATACGGGTCATCTTGTTTTTTCCGGCGAAGATTATATGGCGGTGCTCAACAAGTGGCTGGCCCGTATAGGCCATGTCCACCTGAAGGATGTAAGGACGGCGGTTTATAGAAAAGCCGTCAGGGAAAAATGGCCCTTCCTTAAAGCGGTAAAAGAGGGCGTGTTTACCGTTCCCGGCGACGGCGGTATAGATTTCGGCCCTGTTTTTGCGGCCCTGAAAAAAGCCGGGCGCCCGCTCTGGTGGGTGGTGGAAGCCGAACAGGACCCCGCAAAGGCGGACCCCCTGGAATACGCCGTTAAAGCCAGGCGCTATATCAGGGAAAAAGCAGGTTTATAAAGGAGGCTGTATGGCTCTTGCCACAGGAAAGAATCCGCTTCACACGATGACGCTGATGAGTCCTACCGAGTTCTGGAATGATTCCTGTTCCCGGGAGGAATTGTCGTCGGCAATTGAATACGGCGCAACGGGCGGAACCAGCAACCCGACCATTGTCGGACAGGTTCTGAAAAAGGAAATGGAAACCTGGAAGCCCGTGATAGTTAAATTTATTGAAGAATACCCGTGCGCTTCGGAAGACGACATCTCGTGGAAAATTATTGAGGAGATCACCGTAAGCGCCGCGAAACTTCTTAAGCCCGTTTATGATAAAAGCGGGGGGCGCAACGGGCGGCTTTCGATTCAGACCAACGCCAAATTTTACCGCGATGCAAAGGCGATAGTGGGGCAGGCCCTTTACTTCAATACGCTCTATCCCAACAACAACATCAAGCTGCCTGTTACCAGGGCGGGGATCGATGCGATAGAGGAGCTTACTTTTCAGGGGGTGAGCGTAAACGCCACGGTATCGTTTACCGTTCCGCAGTCCGTCGCCGTGGCGGAGGCGGTCGAGCGGGGGCTGGAACGCCGCAAAAAAGACGGAAAGGATATTTCATCCATGAGTCCCGTGTGCACGATCATGGTCGGCCGCCTTGACGACTGGCTCAAGATTACGGCGGCAAAGAAAAACATCATCACCGATCCCGGGTATCTGGAATGGGCAGGGGTCGCCGCGGCGAAGAAAGCCTACGGGATCTACATGAAGCGGGGCTACAGGACGCGGCTTTTAAACGCGGCGTATCGCAACCATTTTCACTGGTCCCAGTTTATAGGCGGCGATATGTCAATGACGATCCCCTATGAATGGCAGCAGAAATTCATAGCATCCGATGTTGAAGTAAAGGAGCGGATCGGCGATCCTGTAGATCCCGGAATTATCGCGGAGCTGGAAAGGAAATTCCCCGATTTCCGCCGCGCCTATGATGAAAACGGAATGAAAAGCGAAGAATTTGAAAACTACGGCGCGGCGCGGAGGACCCTGCTTGCCTTTTTGGGAAGCTATACGGAACTGGCCGGAATAGTCAGGAACATCATGATAAGCGATCCTGACGTCAGGGGTGAATAAAAAGGCCGGAGCCTGATTGCAAGGAGCATGACAATGAGCGGACAAGTGATCGTCAAGCCTTTTATCAATGGGCGGTTTATTGAATCAAAAACACAGACTTACACCGACGCGTACAATCCGAGTACGGGCGAAGTAATAGCCAAAGTTCCCTGCTGTACCCGGGAAGAAGTGGGACAGGCGGTCGCCGCGGCAAAGGCCGCCTTTCCGCCCTG
>JAITJV010000082.1 GCA_031278755.1 Treponema sp.
CTTCCCAGCACCCGCACATTTTGGGAATAAATGGGAGTGTATTCGGGATTTTCCGGCTGAAGCCGTATGCGGGTGCTTTCCTTGAAGAAACGTTTAAGGGTTACCGCTTCATCTACTACGGCGACGGCGATCTCCCCGTTTCGGGGGCTGCTCAGTTTTTCAATGATTGCCGTGTCCCCGTCCATGACGCCGGCGCCCGACATGGAATTCCCTCTCACCCTAAGGGCAAAATATTTTCTGCCTTTTTTCAGCATGGATTGGGGCAGGGTTATAACGCCGTCCCAGTTTTCCTCGGCCAGAATGGGCTGGCCCGCCGCTACGGTTCCCAGAAGGGGTATTTTGGCAAAACTGCCCGCCCCTTCATTCTCGCCGCCGCGGATCAGTTCCATGGTTCTTGAGCGCTTGCCGGCCTGCCTGAGGCGCCCTTTTTTCTTCAGGGCCGAAACATGATCGTGGGCGGCCTTTACCGATACGGAAAAATAATCCGCTATTTCCCGTATGGTCGGGGGATAGGTATGAATACTTATGTACTCCGCGATGAAGGACAACACTTCTTTCTGCCGCTGGGTGAGTTCTTTCATCGTTCTTTCCTTCCGTTATGGACGGCTGCGCCGTCCATGGCTATTCTGTATTTTTTAAGCTTGGCGTGGAGGTTGCTCGGATAGACGCCGATCGCTTCCGCCGTCTTTGAAATTGTACCATGGTTTTTTGAAAGTTGAAACTCCAAAAAGTATTTTTCAAACGCTTCCCGGGCTTCGGTTAAATTCATGTCCATAATCTTCCCGGGCAGGGGGGGGATCTCCGCGGCCCCCGCGGTCCGTTTTTCCACGCTTCCGCCGAAGGCTTCGGGGTTTTTGCGGAGGAGGTCCGCCGTTTTTTCGGCGGAGAGGCTGTCCCCCGCGCGGTACATGACGGATATACGTTCCGCCAGGTTGCGCAGTTCACGCACATTGCCGGGCCAGGGGTGGGCCTCCAGAAGTTCGACGGCTCCTTCTTCAAGGACCAGATCCTCAAGGCCCAGGCTTTGGAGGAAAGCCCTGAGAAGGACGGGCACATCGGCCGGCCGTTCGCGGAGGGGCGGGATCCGTATGGGGATCACGTTAAGACGGAAAAAAAGATCCTGCCTGAAACGGCCCGCCCTGCATTCGGACGCGAGATCCTTGTTGGAAGCGGCTACAATGCGGACGTCGGTGTTTATGGTTTTTTCTCCGCCTACACGTTCGATTTTTTGTTCCTGAATGGCCCGCAGGACCTTGGCCTGCGCGGAAAGGGACATGTCGCCTATCTCATCGAGAAAAAGAGTCCCGCCCGAAGCCTGTTCAAAACGGCCCTTTCTGGAGGATACCGCGTCGGTAAAGGCCCCCCTTTCATGGCCGAAAAGTTCGCTTTCTATAAGGTTTTCAGGAATGGCCGCGCAGTTTACTTCCACAAAGGCTTTTTCCGCGCGGGCGGATCTCTTGTGAACGGCCCTGGCCGCAAGTTCCTTGCCGGTGCCGTTTTCACCGGTAATGAGTATACGGGCGTCGCTGGCGGCGGCCTGTTTTATCAGGGCGCGTACCGCTTCTATTTCGGCGCTCGTACCTATGATCTCTTCCGAAAACCTGATGTTTTTTTTCAGGTCCCTGTTTTCTTCACGCAGGCTGCTTATCGCAAGGGCGTTGCGGCATACCGTCAGCACTTTGTCCAGGGAAAGGGGCTTTTCCAGAAAATCGAAGGCCCCAAGTTTGACTGCCCGCACGGCCATGTCCACATTGGCATGGCCCGATATCATCACTATTTCAATCCCCGGCCACCCCGTCCGTATTTTTTCGAGGGCTTCCATGCCTCCGAGCCGGGGGAGCAGAACATCAAGGAAGACGATGCTGATTGATTCTCCGGCAAGAATTTCCAGGCCCAGTACGGCGTCTTCCGCGGTATGGACCCGGTACCCTTCATCCTCCAGGATGGAAGCAATCGTGCGGCGTATACCCGGTTCATCGTCTATAATCAGAATGCCGGTCATTGTTCCGAGCCGTCCTCTCCGTTTTCTTCAATGGGAAGATCGATAAAGAAGGTGGTTCCTGTTCCCTCAAGAGAATTGAACCAGATGGCGCCGCCGTGATCGCTGATTATCCGTTCCACGATGGGAAGCCCCAATCCTGTTCCGGACTCTTTTGTGGTGTAGTACGGCGTGAAGATGAGAGAACCTTCTTCCGCCGGGATTCCCTTTCCCGTATCCTTGATGCTCAGTCTACAATACCGGGTCTCCCGTTTTTTGACAAGGTCCGTGCGGATCTCAATCGAGCCTTCCCCGTTCATGGCGTCTATGGCGTTGATGATTAAGTTGGTCAGCACCTGGGAGACGCGGTGCTGATCGATCTTTACCGATATGTTTTCGTCCATGTGTTCAATATCGAAATGTACGCGGGGATAAGACGCGATATACGGGGAAATACCCGCCTCAACCGCTTCCTTAAGGCGTGTCCAGGACAGGGAAGGTTCTATGGGTTTGGAAAGAGTGCGGAATTCGGTGAGCAGGGTGGAAAGCCCCTCGGTTTCCTGAATAATGGCCAGCATCGAACTTTCAAGTATCTTCCCTATCTGTCCGGGATCGTTCCGCCAGCGCCTCAGCACCCGTTCCGCCGAGAGCTTTATGGGAGTAAGGGGATTTTTTATCTCGTGGGCAAGCTGCTGGGCCATGTTCTGCCAGATGGTAATTTTTTCAGCTTTTAAGAGGGCCGCTCTTGATTTTTCCAGATCCTGTACCATTGAGTTGAAGGAACGGATCAAAAGCCCGAGTTCATCTCCGCGGCGGGCGAGTATTTGAATGGAAAAATCCCCCTCGGCGACGCGCCGCGTCGCCTCGGTAAGTTCAACGATGGGAGCGGTAACGCGCCGGGTAAAGGAAATGGCGATAATGACAGTCATAAGAAGGCTTGGGAAGAAAAATACTCCGTAATAGAAGATCATCAGCCCGCGGTAATTGATCCTGAGCGCGTCTATGATTTCGAAATGGATTTTTTCATTTTCTATTGCTTCCGTTCCGCTGTCAAAATCTTCCCCCAGATCGTAGCTTATGATACGGATTATTTTTTTGCCGCCCGGGGCGTCGTCCGAGGCATAGCGTATAAGGCCGCGGTCCCGCGGCAGTTCCCGGGGGATAAACCCGCTCTGCTGCGAAGGCGGGGACGGGAGCCGGAGCGCTTCGTTTCCGGCAAAGGAGCGGCTTTTCCAGACGCCGCCGCCGTCCGCTTCAAAATCCTGTACCGCGGCTATACCGGGAGGAAAGCCGGCGGCGTTTTCAGGGGACAAATCCGTACCGCGGATCAGGGTTTCAAGCCGCCGTGAATGGAGGGAGTAATTCTCCACCGCGAAATTTTCAGCGGCGGCCATGGCCGCGCCGGTATCTATGCCCCTCCAGAATCTGAGCATCTCCCCTATTCCAAGATTTGTAAGAAGGGTTACAGGGGCCGCGGCAAACAACACTATAACGATAAAGTAGGCAAGGAGCCTCGCCTTGAATTTGCTCCCCGTTCTTTGTGTTACAAGATCCCGGAGAAGGCTTGCCGCGGAAACGGCAAGAAACACAAAAAGAACGGCCGGAATGGTAAAAAAAACGGCAAAATTAAGGGGGCTGGGCAGGCCGCCGTTACGGAGCGTTTCGGAAAAGAACGAGCGGGAAAAAAGTACGGTAAGCACGCAGAGAAGAAAATAAATCAGCACAAGGCCCCGTACGCTGATTACCGACTGCTTCGGATGCGTTCTTACCGTTTTCACTTTTTGCTTCGAGCCTGTATCTTCTTTCGCTGCAAAACCGGCATTCCGTTACTCTTCTTCGAATTTTGATTCAAAAAGACGGACTATCGTTTCCACCGCGGCTTCTTCACCTTCTCCGTCGGCGATGATCCTGATTTCGGTTCCGTAGCCGGCGGCCAGGGTTATGATCCCCATGATGGACTTGGCGTTGATCCTGTTGCTGTCTTTTTCAAGAAAAATATCGCACCTGTAATTCTTGATTGCCTGAACAATCATCGCCGCCGGGCGGGCGTGTATACCGGCCCGGTTCGAGATAGTGATGATCTTTTCCGTCATTCCGCCTCCTTTTTAAATAATGTCGTCGCTGCCGAAATAAACGGAACGGGCGGTGTCGCTTTCTATCCATTTAAGAACGTTCCGGTTAAATTCCCTGGCCGAATTGTAACCCATGGTTTTAAGCCTTTCGTTCATGGCCGCCACTTCTATGATAATGGGAATGTTGCGGCCGGGCTTTACGGGAATCTCTATTTTGGGAACGCTGACCCCCAGAAGTTCCATGTAACTTTCTTCCGTCCCAAGGCGGTCATAGTTTTTTTCGGAATCCCATTCTTCCAGCATCACTACCATCTGTATGCGTTTGCTGTCCCGTATCGCCCCGACGCCGAACAGGTGCGTAATGTTGATAATACCCAGCCCCCGTATTTCCATGTGGTGCCCTATAATCTTGTTCGCCCCCGCTCCTATGAGGATGTTGCCCACACAGCGAATTTCCACCACATCGTCGGCAACCAGCCGGTGGCCCCGTTCTATAAGTTCCAG
>JAITJV010000135.1 GCA_031278755.1 Treponema sp.
AAAGGCCGTTCCCCAGAGCGGCGTCGCCGGGGGGGGCCGGAAAGGCGCTTCCAGCCATCAGGACGAAAAACAGGCCGCCTATGGCGGCGGATATTTGGAATGAAGAAATAGTACGCATATAGAAATCATATCATAACGGTAGTATTATTAAAAGATGAATATTTTTGATATTCAGGATGAATTGCTCCGCCAGGAATATCCCTATCTTCTTCCCGATCATGATCCTGATATAGAACGGTACTATTACCTCCGTTCGACAGGCCGTTCACAGGACGCCCTTTATATCTTTCAATCACGCCTTAAATTCCGGTATCCGGACGATGAATTCCGTACCGTTCTTCTTCGGAGTTACCGGAGCCGCGATCCGGTGTTTCGGCAGCTTATGGCGGCGGCCTACCGCTCCCTTGGGGAGCGTTCGCTGGAGCGGATCAGGCAGTCAATCAACTATATTGTTGAAAAGGCTGAACACTACGACAGGCGGGACGTTTATTCCACCATACGGGCCGCGGAGGATATCATGCGGCTTTTACCCCGCGACCGCTTTGAGGCGGTGGCGGGGATAGAACGTTTTCTCCGCTATGCCCAGGCAATGGATTTCAAGGTAAAGTCCATGGCAAAGGCGGCCGCCTTGATCAGGGCCTATCTTACCCAGTCATTATCCGTGGCTGAAAATGAAAAACGGCGGCGGGAAAAGATGCGGCGCAGGGAGGAAGCGGAACAAAGACGCCTGCGGCTCAGCTACGACGGCCCCGTCATAGATTTTTCGTCGGTGGTTTTTTCCCCGGCGGATCTTTCACGTATTGAAATTCCGGGAAGCATCACCCGTATTGAAGATCAGATACTCGCCTTTTGCGTCAAATACTGGAACCTGATCGAAGATCCCGCCTTTGAGCGCATCCTCTTTCTTTACTCCCGTAAATTTAAAACAAAACATTACGATGTCTACCTTGCCATACGCCGGAGCAGAATGGCCAAGCGAAGGGACGATGAGATCCTCTCGGCGGTCATGTCCGCCCTCGTATCGGGCTATTACTATTCCATACGCGGGGACCGTTATCTTCAGTTGAGGTGGAATATAATCAAGACGCAGATGAATTCGCCGGAAACTTTTCTGGCGCTGTCGTCCCCGGGGGAAAGCGCGGCGGGGGCGGAGTCTGCTGAAAAAGCCAGGGCGGACTCGAAAAACGCCGGCGCAGGCGGAAGGAAAAGGGCCCGGAAGCGGAAGAAGGCGCCGCGGAGAAAATCCGCGGCGCAGAAGAAATCCGCCCAAAAAAAGGCCGCCCAATCCGCGGAACAAAAGAACGCCGAGGTCCGGGTTTCCGGACGGCGGCGGAAATTCAGGGCGGTTCCCGTTCCCGGATCGGGTTCCGTTTCAGACCGCCTTCAGGAACTTTCAGGCAGATCCTACGATCTTTACCGTGAGCGTTTTCTTTCCCATGTACGGCCGTCTATACGGAAGGCGCTCGGCGCCGGCAAAGGGCTTTTCTTTAATCTTCCCGAAGACGCCGAAGATTTGATTTTTGATTTCCTGCGGGATCACTATTCAGATCCTTACATGAACTGGGCGGAAAGTGAAGAACGGAAATCCCTCGCGGAGATGGGCTTTGAAGTTGAATCCCTTTACCCCATCATAGACGAATGTTATCACCGCCTGGATTAGCCCCGCCTACAGCAGCCGAAGGCTGGAACGGCGGCGCATGCCGCTTGGGCCGGCGCGCAACTAATGCCGCGGGTTAGACGTGGTGTTTGCGCCGCCCCGCCTACAGTTTTACCCGCCCGCGGAAACTGCGGGACAGGGTAAGCCGGTCCGCATATTCCAGATCCCCGCCTACAGGAAGGCCCGACGCGAGGCGCGTTACCTCAACAGAGGATTTTCCGGATGCTTTCATGTCCTGTATAAGTTTTTGAAGGTAAAGGGCGGTAGTATCCCCTTCGACGGTGGGGTTAAGGGCGAGAATCAATTCCCGGATCTCCCCGCCGCGTATGCGTTCAAGAAGCCGGCCTATGGAAAGGTTTCCCGGACCTATGCCCTCAAGCGGCGCGATAAGGCCGCCCAGTACATGAAAGATCCCCCTGAATTCGCGTGAATCATCAATGACCCGCACATCCTGGGCCCGTTCGACAACGCAGATAATCGAACGGTCACGGCCGGGATCCGCGCAGACGGGACAGGGATCGGTTTCCGTAAAGCTGCCGCATACCGAACAGCGGCGTATGGCCCCGTGCAGGCCGGACAGTTCCGCCGCCAGCGTATAGGCGTAGGAAGGATCGTTTTCCAGAATGTGATATACCAAACGCCCGGCGCTTTTTTTCCCAATACCCGGAAGCTGGGCAAAGAGGGATGTCAGCCTGTCAAGGGCGTTCACATGGTCCCCGGCATACCGGGAAAGCCGTCTATGCCAAGGCCGCCCGCCAGGGAACCCGCCTCGCGGCTTATTGCCTGACGCACTTTTGCAAGGGCGTCCGAAAAAGCCGATGCGGCGAGATCTTCAAGCAGTTCCACATCCCTGTTCTCAACCGCTTCCGGGGCTATGCGTACATCAAGAACTTCCATTTTTCCGTTAAGATCCGCTTCTACCATGCCGCCTCCGGCGGAACCGGTGACGGTAATGGCGGCAAGCCTGTTCTGGATATCTCCCATCTGCTCCTGAAGCTTTTGGGCGTTTTTCAGAATATCGAAAGGGTTAATGTTCATGATCCGCTCCATTACCGGCGATTATAGTCCCGCCGAATATATCAAGAACCCGCTTTGCCTGCGGGGGAATATCCGGCTGTTCTGCCTGCGGGGGACCCTGTGAGGGAAAAACCTGCGTCTGCTGCGCGGAAGCCCCGGAAAGCCGGCTCCAGAAAGGAACATCGTCATCGGACTCCGCCGGAGATGCCGCCGCTTTTGGGTTTCCTTCACGGGCCGCTATGTAATTTTTGAAGCCTTCGCTAAGCGAAGGCGAATTGCCGGCGGGCGCGGATCCGCCGGCCGCCGGCGCGTCTTGCCCGGCCGTATTGTAAGAAACCGGAACCCGCGGCGCAAGAGGAGAACCTTCACCCGGCGGGTTCGGCTGAGGTTCCGGCCCGGCTAAAGGGCGGGCTATCCCGTCCTTCAGGCCCAGGGCTTCCCGCGCCCCTTCAACAGCCGCCCTGAGTTCCGTAGAGGGAACCCACTGATCCAGCCAGGATAGTTTTGAGATCACCGTTTCCAGTTCAAAACGGGGGGACACCGAATACCGTATGTCGCGGTAACATGCAAGGAGCAATTCCAGCGCCCGTTCCAGCCTTATCGGATCAAGCTTCTCCAGCACCCTGGAAGAGAAGCGTCCGGGGCTGTACCCAAGAAGGGATTCCCGGGAAATGCCGTTTTTCAGGAGCAGGAGGCTCCGGTAATACCCCGCAAGATCGATGATAAACTGCTCAATCGCCGCTCCCGAACCGAGAATATCGTCAATCAGGGAAAATCCAAGAGCGGTGTTATTGTCCGCGCAGGCTTCCGCCAGGGCGTTAAGCTGTTCAAGGTCGAGAAGCCCCAGTTTTTTTACGATTAATTCGCTTCGTATATGGCCTTCGGAAAAAGAGACAACCTGATCAAAAAGGGTAAAAGCATCCCGGAGGCTGCCGGTTGATTCCCGCGCTATCCAGAACAGCGCTTCATTTTCCGCTTCTATGTTCATTTCGGCGCAGACGTTTTGCAGGATATTCCTGATTGTTTCAACAGGAATAAGCCTGAAGTTGAACTGCTGGCAGCGGCTTTTTATTGTCGCCGGAACCTTGTGCAGTTCCGTCGTGGCGAATATGAATATGATATAGGGCGGCGGCTCCTCTATGGTTTTAAGAAGGGCGTTGAAGGCGCTGGTCGAAAGCATGTGAACTTCGTCTATGATATAGACTTTGTACCTTCCTGCCGCGGGGGGAAAGAGAATCTCGTCCTTGATCTGCCGGACATCGTTAACCGAAGTGTTGGAAGCCCCGTCTATTTCGATGACGTCCATACTGGTTCCCGCCCGTATTTCAAGGCAGTTGGCGCACTCGCCGCAGGGAATTGCCGCAGGGCCTTTTTCGCAGTTAAGGGATCGCGCAAGGATGCGGGCCGCGCTGGTTTTTCCGCAACCGCGGGGGCCTGAAAAAAGATAGGCGTGCGCGATTTGCCCGCTTTCCAGTGAATTTTTGAGGGTTGAAACTACAAATTCCTGACCGGCAAGTTCGTCGAAGGTTCTCGGCCGCCGCCGGACCGCGGTTACTTCGTATTTTACGACCGTTTCTTCCGCTTCTTTCGCCATGACTCCACTATACATAACAAACCGGAAAAAAAGAACCCCGGGCCAGGGAGGCCACGGCGCAGAAAACTTCCGCTTACCGTTGCTTCCTTCCGGACCTGGCGGGGTTGGGCGGCGTTTCCTCGCATGGTTCCTGACTGCGGGGCTTTTACAGCATAACAGGCCCGCTAAAACATATCAAGAACCGCCTGTTCTTCGGCGTTCCTTTCGGCAGCCGGGATCTGTTCCAAAAGGTATTTGATCGACCGTCCTCCGATGATTTTCCCCTTCCGTATATACATCCAGTCGGTGATTTCCCCGGTATTGAAGGCTGTACGGTCCCCTTTTGAAAGCCCTGAAACGTAAAAGGGGATGTTAAGCACCACTCCGGTATAGGATTCCTCTCCGCGGCGTATGTCCCCAAGCCACAGATGTTCCCGCAAAAAACCGCTCCCGTCGTCCGCCGGGAAGGGGTATTTAACGCGGAAATCCCGTTCCCCTATGCCGGGCCGCCTGAGATGATGGAGGAAAAGCGGGAAGGTATCCCGGGCGCGGAGGGCTATTCCGGCAATTTCACTGTTATTTGAGGCGGTATGAAAGGTAGAATCGCCTCCGCCGGATGTTTCTTTAGGAAAAAACCCCCGTACATCCGGTATTTTTCCGCAAGAAAAAAGAAAGGCGGCGGCAAAAAAAGCTAAAAAGCGTAGTTTCAAAGCAAGGTTCAGTGTAGAACAAGACAGGGATTCTGAAAACAGGCGTCCGGAATCATAAAAAAAGCCCCCCGGGAAAAGGAGGTGAGGAAACCCGGGGGACCACTGACAATACGACTGTTGCTAAACAAAGATGCCAAACAAACCGTAGATGACTGTATATCATGGATGAAAACCTCATCTAAAACGCATCATCAGCCTAACTTAAAGGTAGTCAATTTTTTGCCTGAGGTCAAGCATATTCATAAACATTATCAAAATGGTAATATATGAAGCTGTTCCAAAACCCGCCGGATTTTGAAACAGGCTCATATAACCGGCGTCGGCGCCGGTTACGCCGCCGCACAGCGCTTACTGGGCCGCAGTCTGATTCTTTTTAAGATCCTCGTAGAAGTTGGATACGGAAAGGGTAACGTAGGGCGACAGCCAAAGGTAACCGATGCCGAACGTCAACACGCAGAGCAGGTACCAGCCTATGAAGCTCAGATGCAGGCAGAAGAGTTTGCCCTTGTAACCGTTCATCATTTTCCGGCTGGCGGTAATGGCGTCAAGGGCGTTCATGTTCGGGTTGTCCTTAAGAATAAAGAAAGCCATGGAATAACTAAAGGATTTTATAATGCCCGGAATAAAAAACAGCAATGACCAGAGGATGATAAAAATCCCTTCGAACAGAAACAGCAGAAAGGCCTTTCCGAAGTTGTCAAACCCGTCAAACAGGTTGCCGAACAAGACCGTCTCTCCCCTGGCCTTGTGGAGGAAATACCCGTAATACCCAAGGGCCAAAGGGCCGCCCACTATAAGCAGCCCTATTCCCAGCAGCCCGCTTGCTACGCTTACCAGCACGCCGTAAATAAACACAATCCCCACTGCCGTCAGCCATGTACCGTACAGTTGGCTTCTTGCGGCCGCCCGCAGCGCTGAATTTTCCTGCATAGCACGTCTCCTTGCCTACTATACTATATATAAACCGTTAAACGGCTCCTGTCAAGGCGGCGGCCTTTTCCGTCATTTCAGGATAAACGAACCGGAGGAATTATAATCCTGGCGCAGACGCTGTTTCCCCCTGTGTAAAGCGGCTTCGTTCGGCCCATAGCCCCAGGGCGGGGTTTGGGATGAAAAAGATACGCTCTCCGGCGCAATCGTTCCAGCCGGCGCGCAGACGCTCCGGATTATAACGGGAAAGCTCCTCGTCAAGGTTCCCCCATTCGTAACCGGCGTTTTCAATTTCCGCGCGTTGCAATCCCTTTCCCGGGCCGTTGCGTGTGCAATAGCGTATAGTGAAGCGTCCTTCGCTTGAGCCGTGGATCAGGTGGGCCGCGGCACTGAGGTTTTGCCCAAGGTCTTTTTCGGCGGCCGTTTTTTCCTGTACCCACGCGGCGGGATGGTAGCCGTATTTCCGGATCAGCGCGTCTATGCCCCTGTCTTCACCGAAGTGTTCAAGCCCGGGGGCAAGGATCAAAAGTTCGCCTCCGTCTTCCATTGCCATGCGGGAACGGTACACCGCCTTGTTTCCAAGCCATGTACTGCGGTACTCTTCGGGATCAAGGTACGCCACCGCCTTTCGTATAGGTTCATCCATGATGTCGATGTTTACTTCGCGGGCAAGGGCGGCGGCCTTTTCAAAACATTCACGGCCGAACCCGATAAAAAGCCCGCGGACGGCAAGCCCTTCTCCGCCGTTCCGCCTTCCCACTACGGTAAGAACATACAGTATCGGGGGAAGCAGATGGCCGAAACGCCTGATCCCTTCGTCGAACAGCGCCCTGACGGGGGTATTGGTTCTTCCCATGATACGTTCCATGCCGTAACAGGCCCCGGCATAGTGGCTCTTGTCTACGGCTTCCTTGCCGCCTGTTCCTACAAGGATATTCTTTGTGTGGTTTGCCATGCCGGTGATTTCCTGCGGCACTACCTGCCCTATTGAA
>JAITJV010000151.1 GCA_031278755.1 Treponema sp.
ATATCCCCACTGGATAGGGATACAGGCTTCTTCGGGCAGCCCGGAACATCCGGTGAGTTCGCGTTTTGAGGGGGTGGATATGTTCTGGCCGAGCCCCCTTGAAGTAAGCGCCCCGGAAGGAGTGGAAGCGGTTCCCCTTTTTACTACCACGGACGGCGCGTGGATCATGGATGGTGATTTTATCACGATCCCCGAAGATCCCCGGCTTTCGGGGGAAGGCGCCCCAAAGGGAAAGCGGATCATGGCCGCCGCCCTTTCGGGAATTTTTCCCTCATGGTTCGCCGGGATGAGGGGGGAGGCGGAAACCATCGCCGGGAAGCCTTCCCGCGTCATAGTTACCGGGGACGCGGATATGTTTTCTTTTCTTATGCAGTACCCGGCCAGCATGGAACGCAACCTTGACTTTCTGCTTCGGGCGGCGGACTGGCTTGGAAACGACGACGACGTCATAGGGATACGCAAAGGCAGGAGCGGAAGCGGCCGGCTTGACCGCATCGCCGATCCGCAAAAGGCCGCCGCCGCCATGCGTTTTGTCCGTATCCTCAATCTGATCCTCGTTCCCCTGGGAACGGCGGCCGCGGGTTTTTTATTTGTGCGCGGGCGGAGGCGTTCCGGCGGATGAATAAATGGGGGTATAAAAAACGGCTCGTTTTTCTTTCGGTTCTCACGGCTCTCCTTGCCGCGTCATGGATCATGACGCTGGTTTTTGAGAGCGGCCGCGGATCCTTACGGAAGGCCGCTTATGCCTGGCTTCCCCGGGAGGCAAAGGACGCCGCGGACAGGATAGAAATTTCGGCGGCAAGACCGGAGGCGGGATCGCCTGAAAAACTGGAACTGGTCCGGAGAAACGGCGTTTGGCGTGTTTTCCATGACGGCGCGGCGTATCCGGCGAAGGAGGCGCGCGTTGATGATTTTCTTGACGCGCTTGCTTCCCGCGGCGCTTACCCGGTGCGTTCTTCGGCTTCCCCGGAAAGGCTGGGCCTTTCGGAGGAAAGCGCATCCCGCATAACGGTACGCGGCGGCGCGGGGCCTCCCCTGCTGGATCTTTTTGTGGGGAACATAGACAGTTCGGGGAGGGAAACGTACCTCCGCAGGGCGGGCGGCAATGAAGTCCGCTCCGGCGAGGATCGGTTTTCGGGGTATATATTTTCCGGCCGCGCCTCCTGGTACGATCTTGCGTTTATTCCGGAAGCGGACGCGGATCCCGCGCAGGTACAGCGCGTCACCGTCCGTCCTCCCGGCGGCGGCCCCGGGGAGCCGCTCACCCTCGCCCGTTCGGAAGGCGGCTGGATCATCAGCGGGGTAAAAAACCCCGACAGGCCCGCGGCGGAGAACTATGTGCGCGCCGTGCTCGGCGCGGGCGGGGAAGATTTCGGCGGAGAGGACGTTCAATCCCGCACCTTTGAGAGCGGAAGGCTCACCGTGGAATTGGGGACCGGCAGGATATATACCATACGTTTCGGGCCGCCCGGCGAATCGGGCCGGAGGCCCGCCGCAATTTCCGTCACCGGCGGAAGCGGTGTTTCCGGCGCAAGCCCCGGCTGTGTTTATCTGGTATCCGAATGGACAATAAACCGCCTTTTCAGACCCGCGGATTTTTTTGAAAGCGCGGCTTCCCGCCCATAGAGCCGGCCGCCGCGCGGGCGGAAATTAACCGGAGCCTTTTGTCCGTATAAATTCCCGGTATTTTTCCGGATCGCTTTTGAACGCCACTATATGGGAAACGGGATCCTCAAGGGCTCTGGCCAGGGCTTCCGACGCTTCAAAAACCATGCGCTCCGCGTCAACCAGCCTTCCCGAACGGGAACTGAGGCCTATGCAGAGATCGGTCTTTGACGCAAGCGAATGTTTGCTCATGATGCGGCTGTGGAATTCTTCGGCTTTGGCAAAACCCAGATCAAGATCGATGTTGGGGTAAATGATCGAAATTCCCCGTTCGCCTTTTTCAAAGATAAGGTCCCGAAGGGTAAAAAAGTTGACGGCGTCGTCGGCAAATTCATTGTAGAAGCCGCCGCCGGAACGCAGGTTCCTGAATTCCATAACTATAAACACAAGGTCCTGCTCAAAAGAAGCGCAGCGGTGCAGCTCGGCGGCGAGGCGCTCCAGGGTGTAGTCTTCCCATCCTATATTGCCGTGAGGGGAAAAAAGCCCGCGGGGGCCCTGCGCCTCGCCCCTGTGAAGATCGGCGGATTCTTCGCCGGCCGTTTCGTCCGTGGTTTCACGGAATCCGCCGGACGCTTCCCGCTTTATTCCGGATTCGGGAACCGCGTCATTGTACGCCGGCTCTTTATCGTAAATTTCCGTCTTTTGTACGGGAGGCCGGGAAGGCCGCGCCTTGATTTCGTCCTGTCCGGGCGCGTAATCCCCGGCGCGGGATTTGCCGGAGGGAACAACAGGCTCCCTGAATGGAGCCGAAGAAACATTAAGGGAGCTTCTGTTTTTTCCCAGCAGGGCTTCAAGGAGCAGGGTGAAAAACGCCAGCGCCAGGGCCGCCAATACCATGATCAGGGTTTGTTTAAGGACTCCGGTTACAAGGGAATAGTCGACGGCCAGGGCGGCGGCCTGTATGTTTACGTTCCGCAGCCCTTCGATATGCAGGGGCAGGAAAAGGGGATCCCGGATCAGATCAAAACGGGGTTTGAAACGGGGCGAATCATTCACCCAGGAAATAACGCCTCCCCTTTCGCGTTCAAATGCGTATTCTCCTTCGGGGCCGGAAATGATGATTCCCTCAATGGTGCGGGATTCCGCTATGGCGTCTTCGATGGCGCTTATAAAGGGCTGATCCATAAAGCCCAGCACCCCCGCCGAAGAAGCCCGGTCCGCCAGATCGAAGAATTCCCGTTCCGCCGTAACGCGGCGTTCATCAATGCTGATATAGAGCTTGATCCCGGCAAATACCAGCGCGGCAAGATACACAAAAATACAAACCGACGCTATAATCGGGGTTAGTACGGATGAATTATTTTTTTGGCCCATAGGGAGAATTATACATGCTTTATGCAAGTTTCGCTACAATGAAAATTAAAATTTGGAGGAAACAGGGGTGAAATTAAGATATCCCGCGCTTCCGCCCGGCTGGTATCCCCGGAATCAGGAGGAAATTACCCTTTTTTTGCGGAACAAGGCGGCTCCGCTCAACGCCCCCGCCGCCGTCGCCCCCCACGCCGGCTGGTTTTATTCGGGGGCCATAGCCGCGGCCGCCGTATCGGCCCTTAAACAGGCGGAAACAATCGCCGTTCTGGGCGGTCATCTTCCCCCCGGAACGCCCCCCCTCTTTGCCCATGAGGAAGGGGTAAGAACGCCTATGGGGGACGTTCTTTTGGACGCCGGGCTTCGGGATATTCTTGAAAGGGAACTTGGGGGAAAGGAAGACCGGTACGACGACAATACCGTGGAAGTGCTTCTTCCCATGGTGCGGTTTTTTCATCCGGCGGCCCGGATTCTCTGGATGCGGCTTCCGGCGGAAAGATCTTCTTTTGAGGCGGGAAAGGCCATAGCCCGGGCCGCGGAAACGACGGGCCGGAAAATCGCGGTTTTGGGATCCACGGACCTTACCCACTACGGAAGGAATTATGGTTTTTCTCCCAGGGGAAGCGGCCGGGAGGCGTTTGCGTGGGTTACCGAAGTAAACGACCGTTTGTTCATCAGGGCGGTCGAAAGCGGAGACCCCGCCGAAATTCTTGCCAGGGCCGAATCGGACAAGTCCGCCTGTTCGGCGGGGGCGGTCCTCGGCGCCGCGGGATATGCGTCCGCAATGGGCGTTCCGCGGGCGCGGCTCCTGGCCTATGGCACCAGCGCCGGGGCCCCGGCCGGCGCCAACGCCGGCGCCGGGGAAATACCCGATTCTTTTGTCGGCTACGCCGCTTTTGCCTTTGGCGGTTGACATTTCTTCCGCCCGCCTGCTATTATACCCCCATTGTGAAGAAAAGTTTCCGTAAGGAGATACGCGGCTTCAC
>JAITJV010000171.1 GCA_031278755.1 Treponema sp.
GACCACCTTGTCTATCTTGTCTACGATGGTTCCGTAAACGCGGTCTTCAATACGGAGGATCAGCATATTTTCCTGGCCGTCGGCTTTCCTGTCGGCGGGCAGATGGAAAAAAGTCCTGAGATCTATAACGGGAATGATGTCTCCGCGGAGATTGTACACCCCGCGGACAAACGAAGCCGCGTTGGGTACATAGGTGAATTTATCAGCCTTGGCGATCTCTTTGACGTTCATGATGTCAACGCCGTAATCCTTTCCCGCAAGCGAGAAAGTGATCATTTTGAAGTTGACAAGATCGACCCGTTCTTTTTGTTCCTGTAGTTCCGCGTTAACCTGCGCCAAATCCCGTATAACTGCCATTGTCTTTCCCCGTTACCGTGCCGACTCGCGGATACGCCGCTGTTCCATTTCCCTGCGGAGCCCCAGTTCCAGAAGCTGGCTTACATCTATGATAAGGGATACGGAGCCGTCTCCCAGGATCGACGCCCCGGCTATGCCCGGAGAATTGGTGAACTGGTCCCGCAGGGGCTTTATGACGACGTCTTCTTCGCCTATAAGGCTGTCCACCATAAAGCCCATCTTTTTTTCCGCAGTCCCAACGATGACAATAAAGTTGTATTCCTGCTGTTCTTCCGTCTTGATGCCGAAAAGCCTGTTGAGCCTGAGGAGGGATATTACATCGTTTCTTATATTGAACACCTCGTAGTTGTCTATGAGCTGTATTTCATCGGGCTTGATGCGCAGGCTTTCTATGACGCTTGTAATGGGGATGGAATAAATTTCCTGCCCAACCCGCACCAAAAGCCCCTGTATGATGGCCAGGGTAAGGGGCAGCTTGATGGTGAATTTGGTTCCCTTTCCCCGTTCGGAAGAGACGGTTACCGTTCCGTTGAGCTTGTCTATCTGCCTGCGTACCACATCCAGCCCGACGCCGCGGCCTGAAATGGCGGTAATCTGCTTGGCGGTGGAGAAGCCCGGCTCAAAGATCAGGTTATAGGCCTCCGGATCGGTGAGCTGTTTGTTGGGGCTGATAATACCGCGTTCCACCGCCTTCGCCTTGACCGCTTCTACGTCTATGCCCTTGCCGTCATCGGCGATCTCGATGATGATCATGTTCCCTTCGTTGGCCGCCTTGAGGAGCACCATGCCTTCCTCGGGCTTGCCGGCCGCTTTCCGTTCCTCCGTCGATTCTACGCCGTGATCTATTGAATTCCGCACCGAGTGCATGATCGGATCGAGGAGATCCTCAATAACGGATTTGTCCAGCTCCGTTTCTTCCCCTTCGATCACCAAATTGATCTTCTTGTTGAGGCTCTTGGAAAGATCCCGGACCAGCCGCGGGAAACGGCTGAAAATCTGGCTGATGGGCACCATGCGTATACGCATGACCCCTTCCTGCAGTTCTCCGGTGATGCGCCCCAGGTTCTGCGATGTGGAACGGAATTTGCCGACGTTTGTCTTTATCGAAGTTTCAAAATTGTCAAAAAGGGAGAACAGATCCCCATACTGGTCGCCTATTTCCTTGCGGACGTCCTTGACGGATTTTCCGTTCTGTATGCTTTCAAGGAAATCGGGAAGGCTGTCAAAAAGGTTCTTGATCGTATCCCGGTAGTCCGATTCAATGCCGTGGAATTCGTTCACCAGGTCGCTGAACTGGTTGCTTATCTGGTTGAAAGTAGCCTTGGTGATCACTGTTTCGGAAACAAGGTTAAGAAGGTCGTCTACCCGTTTGGATTCGACCCGGAGTATGGAACCCGCTTCCTTGCCGGCTTTTTTGGCGTCTTCGGAGGCCGCTCCGGCCTTTACGCCCGCGGCAGGTGAAGCCGCGGGGGCCGCTTCGGCTTTGGGAGCCGCCTGCGCCGCCGGTTTTGGCGCGGGGGCTGCCTGCGCCGCGGGTTTTGGCGCGGCCGCGGGCTTGCCGTCCGGCAAAAGCTCCGAAATGGCGGTTATTTCCGCCGAAAGGGTTACATCCGGTATGGAAACGTATTTACGGACATCGTCCGCGGTTTTGGCGGTAGCGTAGTAGTAGTCCACAACGGGAAAGAAATTGTCTTCGTAAAGCTGCTCGAACTCGGGAACCGTCCTTAAAATAGCGCCCGATTCCTTGAGGGCGGCGTAAACCTGTATGCCCCCAACGGTGTTCATGAGGCTGTTTTCGTCGAATTTAACCGACACCCGGTAAATGGGCATATCCGACGATTGCTGAAGCTCGAGTATCTCGTTTTCGCTGAGGGCGTTCGCCGCGGCAGGGGCAGCCGGCGGGGCCTTGACCGGAGCGGCCGGAGGAGGCGCCTGGACCGGCCCTTTCGCGGCGGTTTTGGCCCCTTTTCTGTTTTTGCCCCCTTCGGGGAGCAGGACCGAAAGCCGGCCTTCGATTTCCGAGGTATCTTCACCGTAAACAGCCCCGTTCATACGCTGTTCAAGCATGGCTTTGATGATGTCAATGGCGGCAAGAAGGGTGTCTACCACATCTTCGTTCACGGTAAGCTGATCCGAGCGTATGGCGTCGAGCACATCCTCCACAAGGTGGGTAAAATGGGAAAGTTCCATCATTTCCACCGTAGCGGATCCCCCTTTCAGGGTATGGGCGGCCCGGAAGATTTCGTCTACCGCGTCTTTATTACCCCCCTCATTCTCAAGAACAAGGACATTCTGCTCCAGGGTATCAACCTGCATTTGGGCTTCGCTGAAAAAATCCTTTAGAAGTTCTTCATTATTTGGATCAAGGTAATCACTCATATACTTAAATGATATACACAATTTGTTTTGAGTCAAGGCGCCCCGCGCAAGCAGCCGAAGGCTGATTATGGGATATATACCGCCTGGGCCGGCGCCAATGAACGCCGCGGGTTAGACGTAATGAGGCTGGCTTTAGCCAGCCGTTGCGCCGCCCCGCGCAAGCGCCCGAAGGGCGTAATACCGGTTGGCCGCGACAGGGGCCGGCGCCAATGAACGCCGCGGGTTCAGACAGAAAAACGGGGAAAACCGCCGAATTTCGGGGCTTTCCCAAAACTAACCGGGTTTTGGGATTGGCTTTTTCTGCCGATATTTATAGACAAGATGAACATGATACGCCGGAAAAACGCCGGTTTTTTCGTTCTTTTTTTCGCGGCCGTTCCGTTTTTTCCCCTTTCCGGGGTGGAAATAACCATTCCCCGAATGGAAATTGCCACGCGGGGCAAAGTAAACGACGACGGGGAATTCGCCCTTGCTACCAACGCCCTGGTGGATTTAGCCCTTGACGGCGGCTACAAATACGGCGTGCGGCTGGGCCTGTCTTTTGCGTCGGCCGATTTGGGGAAAGCCCTGGCGTACCGGAATTTCCGTTTTCAGCCTTTATCCGCGGGAACCACGGTTACCGATGTTGAATACAACAGCCTTGCCGGTCAGATGAACGAGGCGATGGATAACAGCGCCGTGCTTGCCTTCCGTATCGCCGAGGCTACCGCGCGGGATCTCTTCGATTTGCCTCTGGAACTTTCTTACTTCATAGGCCACGGGGACGTATTCGGATCCGGGGAGGAATTTGCGCACCGGTACGGCCTTTTTCATATACCCACAGATTATACCGGATTTTATTACTTCCCCGATGGAATAGGGGGGGATATCAACAGGCGCTATGACGGTATCTATCAGGTTCGGGGCGCCGGGTTTTCTTTCACCCTTACTCCCCGGGATAAATTCGTTTCCATGTTTTATGTATACCAGAATATCCCTGTCTTTGAAAAAGGAAATTTGTCATATACGGGCGGCCGTTTTTCCGGGGATCTCCGCCTGCTTTTCAATCTGGAAAACATGGCTGTTGAAAGTTTCGGAGGGCTTACCGGGGGAAGGGACGGAACCATGCAATTCCGCGGAGGGGCGCTGGCCTGGTTCGATTCCGGCAAAGGGGCGGAATTTCTTGTTCAGGCGGGAATTCCCGGCTGGGAAAGGGGAACGGATTTCGGCGTAGACAACCTGTATTTTCTTATGGAGCCGCGGCTGCGTTCCGGCCTTTTTGCTGTGCATATAACATTTTTCTACCATCCCCTTGTTTACGACGGAATAAAGACGGCGGCGGAACGGGGGACAGCCGATGTTAACCTTAAATTAATGGCCGGGGATATTATTACAAAGGGAATTCTGGGAGGGATTGAAACCACGCTGCGCATCCGAAGCGATCAAAACGAAGACTTAAAAACCTGGCTCAGCCCCTTTGTCAGTTTTGTGAGCAACGGCCTTCAGTGGAATCTTAAGCTGAGAGTGAGTATGATGGATTATAGAACGCCTTACAAAATGTTTGAAATGTTTACGGGAATCAAGGCGGCTTATTGACATGAAAAGATACATCCCCGCTGTGTTCCTCTGTGCGGTTCTCGCTGTTCTTCTGCCGGGAAAGGCTCCGGGCCTGGATCTGCGTATACAGGGCGGGACGGGAAATGTTTCCTTTGATACAACGCGGGAAAGTTCTCTGGCCGGTGAAACTTTTAACCCCCGGCTTTACCCCGCCGGACTGGTAAGTTTTTCGGGGATACATGCGGACTGGATACATTACAGCGCCGCTTTTGAACGGGACCCTGTTCTGCGGAACCGCCTTACCGCCGCGGTGGGACTGGATCTTTCCTTTGTAAAATTTGAAGCCGGCGTCCTTATCGGCCCCTTTAACACCAGGGAAAAACCCATAAGCCCGGGGGCAATGGGGGGGCTTACGCTTACATGGCCGGGGGTGATCTTCGGTTCCGTCAAGGGTTCTTCCACACTGGGATCCAGCCTCGGCCTGACCGGGGATTATATACAGGAAACGGCGGAAATAGCCTTTGGTTTCTGGGTTCCCAATGTGATATGCGGTTTTTCATTTTCTTCGGCGGGCTTCAGCCGGCGTTCCAGCGAAATTCTCATTATAAAAGATCAACGGACCCGTTACCAGTTTACCGCCGATGTTCACGCCAAAAACGTGCCGTATACCGTTAAGGTCAATATGGGCTATCAGAACCTTGGGCGTTTGTATTCTCCCGCCGGTTCCGCCTTTGGCGTAAGCGACACGGATGAGCTTAAATCGGTTTTCCTGGGTTTTGAAGGCGCATGGCGGGTTGTCCCCGGCCTTCAGATTCTTGCCGGCGCCGAAATGCCCCTTTATTCCTGGGCCAAAGAACCCATGAAAAAGCCCGACAGCAACGCCGCGCTTTTTTCGGTTCACGCGGGGGTCATCTGGACCCTGGCTGGGAAGACCCGCTGACAAAAACCGCCTCTCCGCGCGGAATGTTTACCGATTTTAAAATCAGCCTGATCCGCTCGTTCGGCCCGGCTTCTCCCCTGACGGCGGCCTGGGTCTCAAGGGCCAGGGCGGGGATAACGAAGGCCCGGCGCTGGCCTTTTTTTTCAAGGGCGACGGCGTCCCAGACGGAATCAATGCGTTCGGAAAGATACGCCGCCGTCCAGTGCAGGCGGGACGCCCGCTCCGCCTGCGTTACCGCCTGGGCGGCCGCTTCTCCCGCCCCTATCCTGAGGAGCGTTTCATCGGCGCCGAGGGGTTTTTCACCCCGGAGCAGGGCGCGGATCTGAAAATGGGCGAAAAGATCGGTAT
>JAITJV010000243.1 GCA_031278755.1 Treponema sp.
TGGTATTTTTGGGCACATGTCCGCGCAAACCGGTTTTTTCGACCGCCTTCAATATCTCACCGAAAGGTTCCTGACTCAAAGAAGGCGGCGCAGGCGGATTCTCAGGGAAAAGCAGCGGAAAAAGAACGTCATCGTTGACTGGCTCGGCGCTTTTCTCTGGGCGGCGGGGGTGGTGCTCCTTATCAACCAGTACCTTTTTCAGGCGTACCAGATCCCTTCAGGCTCTATGATCGACACGCTGATGATTGGGGATCATATCTTTGTTAACAAGATCATCTACGGCCCGGAACTTCTTCCCGGAGTGGTCAAGCTGCCCAGCCCCATACGGCCGGAACGAAACGACGTGATCATCTTTGAAAATCCTGAATATTTTTCACGGGGGCCTGTCTTCGACATTGCCCAGCGTATCATCTACATGCTGACCCTTTCGCTGGTGGATATAGACAGGGATCAATCGGGCCAGCCCAGGCCCCATTTTCTTATCAAGCGGGCCGCGGGCATGAGCGGCGACCGCTTTATTTCGGAAAGGGGCGCTATGCGCATACGTTTTGCCGGAACCGGCGAATGGATTCGCGAAGAAGATTACAAGGCGGAACGGAACTGGCGTCATAACCTGAGCCGGCTTGTCGCGGAAAATCAGTACCCGGCTATTGAAGCGGAGGGAAAAGCGGCGGCCTATGCGGATATGGGCCTTGTTCCTCCGGCCGGATTGACGGACGGCGCGCAGTCCGGAAGGGGGCGGTACACGGATGCGGCCGCGGGAGGGCGCGCCTGGCTTGAAACCCTCCGCAGCCTTAACCCGGCGGACGAACGGTACAGACGGCTTCTGGCGCGTGAGCGCATGGGCCTCTTTATTCCCGAAGGGCGCGTGCTCCCCCTTGGCGACAACCGCGATAATTCCAGGGACGGCCGTTTTTTCGGGCCGGTCCGCGAGGCGAAAATTCTCGGCCGGGGGGCGATCATCTACTGGCCCATGCGTCGTATGGGCGTCATCAGGTAGCCTATGTTTGACAAATGGCGGAGGTATTCCTACGCGGCGCAGAAAACCCACCGGCACCGGCTTTTGTGGGTGTTCCTTTGTTTTGTCGCCCTCTATATTCTTTATAATTCGCTGACTTCGTTCTTTTTTTCTTTCCGCGTTCTGGAAAGCAACGCCATGCAGCCCAGCCTTCATGCGGGGGACCGCCTTGTGTTCTATTCGTTTTCCGTATATTCCCTTTTTTCAAATTTCAATTCCGGGGATATGCCTTTCGGACGGGGAACCGTTGTTCTTGTCGATCTGAACAAGGGAAAGAATAAAAATCTTTTTCTTTCGTTCCTGGACGGCTGCGCTCGTTTTTTTACCGCCCAACGCGCCGATCTTTTCGGAAAAGAGGAACATCTATACATCAAACGTGTGATTGGGCTGCCCGGCGACGAAATTACCATGACCAATTTTGTTATCCGTGTGAAACCGCGGGGCGGCTCTTACAACCTTACCGAATTTGAACTTTCAGACAAGCCTTACGATGTAGCCATCCCCCAGGTTCCCGCGCTCTGGGACGAATCCCTGCCCTTTTCGGGAAACGTGGACTGGCTTGTGCTGGGCGAAGACGAATGTTTTGTTCTTTCCGACGACAGGAGCAACACCAATGATTCCCGTACCTGGGGTCCTGTGCCGGTAGAACTTGTTACGGGGAAGGCCATATTCAGATATTGGCCTTTTACCGGGATGGGACTGCTTTAGTTCTTTTATGGAAGCTTCGCTTTACATTCACGTTCCTTTCTGCAGGGGGATCTGCGATTATTGCGATTTCTATTCCGTTCCCGCCGAACCGCGCGACAGGCGTCTCGATCTCTTTGTTGACGCCGTCTGCACGGATGTTGAAGACGCGCTCCGTTCCCCGCGGAACAAGGCGCCCCGTCCGCTCCGCCTTCCCCGCGCAGAGGGTTCCCCGGTTGTTGATTCGGTCCCGGCGGTGTATATCGGGGGCGGGACGCCGTCTGTACTTGGCGCGGGGCGTATGGCGCGCCTCCTCCCGTCCCTTAACGCCGCGCTTCCCTTGTCTCCGCAGGCGCGTGAATTCACCGTCGAGGCGAACCCCGAATCGGCGGACAGGGGTTTTCTTGAAGCCTGCCGGAACGCGGGGGTGAACCGCGTAAGCCTTGGAGTCCAGACCTTTCACGAACCTTCGCGCCGCGCGGTAAGGCGTGCAGGCGGCGGGGATGTTTTACCTTCCGCGCTGTCCCTTGTCAGGGAAATTTTCGGCGCGGGCGGCGCTTCGTTTTCAGCGGATCTTATCACGGGCCTTCCGTTTCAGGATGAAAAAATTCTGCGGAAGGATATTGAGTCGCTTCTTGCCTATGATCCCGGCCATGTTTCCCTTTACAGCCTTACCCTGGCGCCGGGTACGCCCCTTAAAGAAAAAGGCGGGGTTTCCCTTCTGCCCCCGGCCGATGAAGCCGACCGCCTCTGGCTTGCGGGGCGGGATCTTCTGCTTGAAGCGGGTTATGAACAGTACGAAGTATCCAGTTTCGCAAAGCCGGCCTTCCGGTGCGTACACAACATACGTTACTGGCGTATGAAAAACTGGCTTGGCGTAGGCCCCGCCGCTTCGGGGACCGTTATCGACGACGCTTCGGGTACGGGCTTCCGCTTTACCGTAAACGCCGACGCGGATCTCTGGCTTGCTTCGCACGAGCGGGGCCGCAGGGCGGATCAGGACGCGGAATTTCTTGACGCCCTTACCCTGATGAAGGAAACCTTTCTTATGGGCTTCCGTTTTACGGAGGGGCCGGACGCGGAACTCTTTTTCAAACGTTTCGGCCGTACCATAGAAGAAACGATCCCCGGCGTGCTGGAAAAATGGCGGAACCGCGGCTTTCTCCGTGAAAAGGACGGATCCGCGGGCCTTACCGGCGAAGGGCTTCTCTTCCTTAACTCTTTTCTGCTGGATGTTTTTACGGAGATCGATTTGCGGCGGGGGTCCATGCCCTGCGCAAAACGACGGTTTCATTGACAAACGCCGGAAACCGGTATATACCGAAACCGTTCGGTTTCGGACCGGCGCGAAACGGTTCAAAGGAAGAAGTATATGGCAAAAACAGCGATAGACGGCCTGGGATGGGGGGTGAATCTTATCCTC
>JAITJV010000111.1 GCA_031278755.1 Treponema sp.
CGTAAAAAAAATTGCCGGGGATAAACTTGATGAAAAAAAGATCCCCATGATGGCTGTGTCGGGCGCGTTCGTTTTTGCCGCGCAGATGATTAACTTTACCATACCGGGGACGGGTTCAAGCGGCCACATAGGCGGGGGCATTCTGCTTGCCGCGCTGCTCGGCCCCTTTCCGGCGCTTCTTACGCTGGCGTCGGTGCTTCTTATTCAGTGTCTTTTCTTTGCCGACGGCGGGCTTTTGGCCTACGGCTGCAATGTTTTTAACATGGGCGTCGTGGCGTGCTTCATCGCGTACACGCTTGTTTACAGGCCCATCGTCAAAAAGGGGATAAATAAAAAACGCATTACCGCCGCTTCTGTCGCGGCGGCGGTTCTCGGGCTTCAGGCGGGGGCCTTCTGCGTAGTGCTGGAAACGGTTTTTTCAGGCGTTACGGAACTGCCTTTCGGGACGTTCGTTCTTTTGATGCAGCCCATACACCTCGCCATAGGGTTTGTGGAAGGGCTTGTTACCGCCGCCGTGCTCTGCTATGTGCATCAGGTAAGGCCCGAGGTGCTTGAAAGCTCCCTTGAGAACACGCGAATGGCGGCGGACCTTCCCATGCGGAACGTGATCGCGGGCTTTGTCGTTCTTGCGCTTATTGCCGGCGGCGTGCTTTCGATTTTTGCCTCATCCTATCCTGACGGCCTTGAATGGTCCATGGAAAAAACAGCCGGCACCGCCGAACTTGAACGTGAAGGGCCTGTATATGAAGCGGCAGGCGGCGTTGTGGAAAAAACGGCGTTTCTTCCCGATTACGGGCTTCCCGGAGACGATTCGGGCGGCGCGGCGGGGACCGCGCTTTCGGGAATCATAGGAAGCGTCATTACGGTGATCCTTGCCGGAGGGGCGGGGCTTGTTATTCATGCGGTGCGTTCCCGTCCCCGCGGGCGGGAAACGGCGTAGGCGGCAAGAGGAATTTCACTTCATCATAAAATCCGGGGGCTGGATCATCTGGAACGCCTTGCCATGGGCGGCTCGCCGGTTCACCGCCTTCATCCGCTTGCGAAGATCATATCGGCGCTTGTCTATGTGGCGGCGGTAATTTCTTTTCCGTCCCGGAACGTGAGCGGCCTTGTGCCGCTCTGTTTTTATCCCGTTGTGATGATGGCGCTTTCGGGGACGCCTCCCGGGCCGCTTCTTTCGCGTTTTCTTTTGGCCCTGCCTTTCGCCGTCATGGGAGGGCTTAGCAACCTGATCCTGCTGAGGGAAAGCGCCTTTACGCTGGGAGCCTTCACCGTAACAACCGGCATGGTTTCAGCTTTTTCCATACTTCTTAAAACGTTTCTTACCGTGACGTCGGTGCTGGTTCTTGCCGCCTCCACTCCTTTTACAAAAACAGCCGCCGCGCTTCAGGCGGCCTGCATGCCCCGCATACTCAGCCTCCAGTTCATTATGACCTGGCGCTACCTTTCCGTACTGCTTGGAGAGGCTTCCACAGTCAACACGGCGTACATGCTGAGGTCCCCCGGCGGCAGGGGAATCAAAATGAAAGACATGGGAAGTTTTTTGGGACGGCTTTTGCTCCGCAGCATAGACAGGGCCGAACGGGTATACGCGGCGATGAAGTGCAGGGGCTTTGACGGAAGCGCCATGACGTCGGAATACGGGCAAAAACGTTTGGGCCGTATGCGCGCCGCGGATATTCTTTTTATTTTTGCATCGGCGCTTTTCTCGCTGGGCCTCCGTTTTTTTAACGCCGGCCGTTTTACCGGCGCCGCCGTGCGGGATGTATTAAAGTTGTTCAGAAACTTCAGTTTCTGAACAAGTCCATTTTTTCAGGGGAAAAACTGATGAACGAGATGGTCAGGGCCGAAGGGCTGAGCGCCGTGTACAACGAGAAGGATGAAAAGCCCGTACTTGA
The DNA here is from genome assembly GCA_031278755.1 of Treponema sp. GTDB lineage: Bacteria > Spirochaetota > Spirochaetia > Treponematales > Breznakiellaceae > JAIROE01. Next base: position 1,899 of record JAITJV010000111.1, read on the forward strand.
CGGCCTTGATTTTTCCGTAAGGGAAGGGGAAAGGATAGCCCTTATGGGGGCCAACGGGGCGGGGAAGTCAACCCTTCTTCTGACTTTGACCGGCGTGCTGCTTCCCCAAAAAGGCGCCCTTGTTGTAAACGGAATTCCGGTAAAGAAGGAAAACCTCCGGGAATTACGGCGCAGCTGCGGCCTTGTATTTCAGAATCCCGACGATCAGATCTTCATGCCCACGGTCGAAGACGATGTTTCTTTCGGCCCCAGGAATTACGGAATGGACGAAGCTGAAATAAAAGAGCGCGTTGAAAAAATCCTCGCCTCCCTGGGCGTCGGGGAACTCAAGGGCCGCCTTGCCCATCACCTTTCCGGAGGCGAAAAACGGCTCGCCGCCCTTGCCGGTATTCTTGTCATGGAGCCTGTCCTGCTCCTTCTGGATGAACCGCTGGCCTTCCTTGACCCCGCCGCAAGGCGGCGGCTTATCGCCGTCCTCGAGGAGCTTCCGCAGACGATGATCCTCTCCACCCACGACGGGGATATGGCGCGCGGCTTTTGTTCAAGGTGCATAATTCTGCGGAAGGGCCGCATCTGCGCGGACGGCCCCGCCGGGGAAATACTCGCCTGTCCTGACCGGCTGCTTCAATGGGGGCTTTAGCGATGATCACGGACGCCCATTGCCATCCCTTTGATCTTGTCAAGCGGCATCCTGCGGCGGAAGAAGAAAGGCGCGGCGTTCTCTGCGCGGCGAGCGCATGGAACGGCGAACAGTTTTATTATCACGAAGAACTTTCCCGGATTTTTCCCATGGTCCTTTGTTTCGCGGTTCATCCCCAGCTTCCGGCCGCCGCGGGCGGCGTTAACGGCGCGGGCGGCGCGGGCCTCGGCCTGCTTGAAACGCTGGCCGCGGAGGATCGCCTGGACGCGGTGGGGGAAACGGGTTTTGATCTTTTTGACGCGGCCTTCCGGGAAACCGAAAAAGAACAGGAAAGGCTCTTTGACGCGCATCTTTCACTGGCCCTGCGGAAGGAGCTTCCGCTCGTGCTTCACGTGCGCCGGGCCATGCACAAGGTGTTTGCCCGTTCCGGAGAACTTAGAAAATGCCGCGCGGTGATCTTTCATTCATGGCCGGGGACGCGCGGGGAAGGGGAGGCCCTTTTAAGGCGGGGGATAAACGCCTTCTTTTCGTTCGGAAACGCGGTCATGCTTAACCACCGTGAGGCGATGCGCTGCTGCGCGGCCCTTCCGGCGGAAAGGCTGCTTGCCGAAACAGACGCGCCGTACCAGCCCCTGCGGGGAAAGGCCTTTTCCTCATGGGCGGATCTCCCCGGCATACTCGCCGCATTTTCGGCGCTTCGCGGCGGAACCGGGGACATGGAAAGAGTGGTTGAAAAAAATTTCAGGGATGCGTTCGGATTCGCGGAAACGCCTTAATCCGCGTCAACCGGCGCCAGTTCTTCGGCGTCTTCCGGTTCTTCCTCCCTGTTTTTCACCTCCGTGCTTTTCAGTTTAAGGAGGGGAAGCCCTTCAAGGTATTTATCAAGAACCGTCTGTTCGTTTTCCGGAAATGATTTAAATTCCAGGGATACTACGCGGCCGGTGCGGACCAGAACGCATACCGGCGAGAGGATGGCGTTTCCCGCCCTGAGGCTGCATTCGGGGAATTCCATATTGAGCCGTATGTTTTTCATCATGTCCGCGTTTGCCGGAGCAAATGAAACGCCCTTGCTGGAAACGGTCATGACTTCGCCGGAAACGATTACCTTGTCATGGTGGTTGTAGAGGAGAAGGCCGAAACGGTTCCAGTTTTCAACCTGGTAACGCCGGACCTTTCTTTTTTCATCAAGGGGTATATAACGGCTCAATATGCCCTGCAGCCGGTCCAGCTCCGCGCGTTCGCTTAAAGCTTCGGAAACAACGCCGCTTATCCCGAGGAAGAAGGCCTTGGAGGTTTCTTCCAGCGGAAAATTATCCCCCTTAAGAAGTATGATGGGGCAGATTTCCTTGGGCCTTTCATTTCTTACATACTGAACCAGAACTTTCCAGTGCCGGGGAAAGTCCCTTGCGCTGA
>JAITJV010000306.1 GCA_031278755.1 Treponema sp.
TCCGCAAAAAAATCATCGCGCGAAAGCAGAACGGCGGGCTTTTCATTCAACAGAAAAAACGAGACCGCCGTATAATCATTCCAGTACGGGGCTTCAACACGGTGGAGCGCGGTAAGTTCCGGAACACGCGCTCCGGCCGCGCCGTATGTTCCGGCCAAAAGAAAGCCGCCGCGGTTTACCGCCATGACAAGGCCGCCCGCTTTACCGGGCAGCATGCCCGTGATATGCCGCGCCGTAGTCCAGGGGACAAAGGGGGCAAGCGAAGCGTTCCCCGGAGCGTCTATGACGCGGGGGCCTTCCGGGGAAAGCTCAAACCACAGGGGGTTTTCGCCTGTTTCAAGAAGGGCAAAGGGAGGAAGCCCGGCTTCGGGGCCGGGAGCAAAAACGGCTTCTGTTTTTTGCGGTTTGCATGAAACAACAAAAACGAACAACATAAACAGGCTGAACAGCGCCGGCAAAAGACAGGCCCTTTTTTTCATATACTCCCCGTATCATAATCGGCAGGAGCCGTCCGAAAAGTTTGAAAAACCTGTCCAAAAACCTGTCCGGGCGGCCCCGGACGCTCATTCCTCCAGCAGCATCCACCCTTCCGTACTGCACCTGAGCGCCGCGGAGGCCGAATACCAGGTGTCAGGCTCCTTCCGCACGGGGAAAATTCCGTCTTCAACCGGAGCGGCAAAGGGGGAAGTTCCCGCCCAGGGGCCGGGATCAACAGGAACGGAAAGGTCCGTCCTCGCCTCGGATTTTATGCGCCTGCGGTCAAAGCCCGACTGAACTGTTTTTTGCGCTATGCTTTTCCAGCCGGCAAGCCAGGGATTTCCCGCCACATCCGCGGGGAGGCCGCCGTTTGTAAAAAGTTCCCGGAAACGGGGCCAGGCGAAGTACTGCGGCCTTCTCTTTCCGCCGGCTTCCGCCCCGGCTTCCGAATACGCGCCGGCCAATTCCCAATAAAACGAGGCGTCTACCCCGCCCTGCCAGCTAAGGCGGAGGGTGTTTCCCAAAACGTCGAAGGGAAAGATTCCCCCCGCGGGCTTGAGAACCCCCGGCCGTATCCCCCGGCCGGGAACAAAGGGAAAAGCCAGGACCGGACTGGGCCATTCGGGGATGAGGGTGATTTCCATTCTTTCGTTCCCGGTTATTTCCCGGACTTCCCTTCTTCCCCCGGGACCTATCCATTCAAGCCGCCATCTCGGGACGCCGAATAATTCCTTCCAGAGCGGAGGAAATTCGGGTAATACGGGTACGCAGGGCATTTCCGAACACGCCGGCCTGCACCCGCACAGGCACAGGAGCGCCGTCAGCAAAAGCAGGTATTTCATGTCTGTTACAGGGCGCAAAAGGACTGTTTTGCTTCAACGTAAAACGGGTTTTTTCCGGCATTGCGTAATACTTTCATTTATTGCATACTAAAACCAATGGCTGATGCAAAAGACTATATTCAAAGCCTCACCGAAGCCCTTCACGCCCGGGCGGACTGGCTTGAAAAATCGGAATTACCCAAGCTAAAGGATGAATTAAGAAACTATCAGTCTTCATTTTCTTCGCTGTACACCATTTATCTTAAAAAGGGCCTTATAAACGAAGATCCCTACAAACAGGAAACAAAGATAGGGGAACTTGAAATACCGGACGCGAGCGCCTTTTCCGACGGCGAACGCTTGGATCAGCTCAGCATGAGGCTTTCCAATTACGACAATCAACTGGACTTTTTGGTCAACTTCTACCAGTTCGGCGTTGAATTTCTTAATCTGGACAGGATCAAACGCATATTCGGCCTGGTGCGCTATGTGGATTGGGTTCACCTTGTCCCGGATTCCCAGTCTTCCATGACCAGGGCGGTAGCGGAAATCACCATTCAGGCCAAAGTCGGCATAGACCAGATTGCCCTGAGCGTTATAGGCGAATCGCTGACCAAACTTTCCAGATCCACCGGGGCCGTGCTCGCCTGCCTTAAGGATCTGGCTGATTATCACAAGGAAACCTTCAAGCTGGAATTAAGGACAACGGTAACTTCGCGCCTGAATCAGCAGGAAGCCCAGACGGCCCTTATCAGGAAAAAATACGCGGCGGCGGCTCCGGGCAGGCCTTTCTATCCCGACCTTGCCGAAGAAGTCATAAAAGAAGATTTTTCGGAAAATGGGCCTGCGCTGAAAGAAAAAATCCTTAAATCCTTTAAAATTCCCGAAAAAGAAACAAAAACCGTAAAAAAACCGGTTTCCTACAAGAATATTCTTATGGAAGGGGCCGTGGTCATGGGATCCATGTCCGCCGTATTGTCGGAATGCGGGATAAAACTTGATGAAAATAAAAACCTCCTTGCCAACCGGAAAATGGGATTTTGGAAAAAGTTCCGGCATCTTATGCAGCAGATGATGAACAAGGAGCCGGATGAGACCGTCTACGATCTGGAATACATGGATCCTACACGGGGAACACCGGTCAGGGAAAAGCTCAACTACCATCATTTCCGCGGCGATATGGACAAAAAAACCCGCGTCCTCGCGGGCCTTACCGTACACGGCCCCGCCTATAACCGGCTTGAAGCCATGGAGGAAGAACAGATCATCGCCTGGCTTGAAAAGAACATCAGAGAAATTCAGAACGTCCACAAAACCCTTTCCGCGCTGGATGAATATTTCAAGGCGGAAGCTACCCGGGAGGAACGGGACCGGATAAAGGGAATTAAACCCGAACTTTCAACCCTCAAAAACGCCATCCTCAGGGCAAACCAGATGCGCCATGAATACAGCGCCCAGAAGGAAGAAGAAGAACAGATGAAGCGGCTGGGCATTAAAACCGATATTTGACGGAGCATAAAGTGAAAAGAACATTAACTGCGCCTTTCGCGGCGGTTTCCGCGCCTTTCACGGTAATTTCCCGTATTTGCATGCCGGTCCTCCTGTGCGCCCTTGTGTTTTTTTCATGCAAAACCCCGGAACAGAATACCCGGCAGGACAGCCCGGGCGATATACAGGCTGAAGAAATCCCCGAAGCGGTTGCGGATTCCGGTGAAGAGCCGGCCGGCGAAGAGCAGGCCGGTGAAGAGCCGGGTTTTGCCGAAACCAGGCCCGCTGCGGAGGTACGGGATGAGCTTGTCGTCACCTTCTCCAAAACCGAACTGGAACTGGATTTCCGTAAAGCCTATATGGCGGCCGAAGCGCAGATTTTTACCGCCATATACGAAGGCCTTTTTTCCTATCACCCCATGACCATGGAGCCTGTACGCGCGGCGGCGGAAAACTGGGAACTCTCCGGGGATAAAAAACAGTGGACCTTTTCCATCAGGCAGAACGCCCGGTACTGGACCGGTGAAACGGTAAAGGCGGAAGATTTCCGCAATGCGTGGATTTCCCTTCTGGATCCCGGGAAAGAATCCCCCTATTCAAGCCTCTTTGATATTATAGAAGGGGCCAGGGACTACCGCATGGGGATCACGGCCGATCCTTCGCATATAGGCGTAGAAGCAAAGGATGAAAAAACCCTCATCGTAAGGCTCAATTCGCCGGCGGCTTTTTTTCCGTCAATGCTGTGCCACCATTCGTTCAGCCCCCTTCATCCTTCCATGAGGGACACGGAAGACTGGTCCGCTGTTCCGCCTCTCGCAAACGGCCCCTTTTTTATCGTTGAACACAGTGAGGAAAAAATCGTCTTCCGAAAAAACGCGCTTTACTGGGACGCCCCGCGCGTTCCGCTTAACCAGATAACCATACGGTTTACCGGGGACGGCGATGAAGCGTCCGGGCTGTGGAATTCCGGCGAAGCCCGGTGGATATCCGGAGAAGTAAGCCTTGACTCCCTGACCGACCGGAGCGGCATCATAGTGAACCCCATGTTCGCCACGCACTACTACTTCTTCCGTTCGGCGGAAGAGCCCTGGAACGATTACCGTGTACGGAAGGCGCTGTCCCTTGCGCTGCCCTGGGAAAAGATCCGCGAAGGACTCTTGCTGCCCGCGAAAACGCTGGTCTACCCCATACTGGGGTACCCCGAACTTGAAGGAATAAACATTACCGATAATGAAGAAGCCGGACGGCTTCTTTCCGAGGCGGGATACGAGGGCGGAAAAGGCCTTCCCGAACTGGTCCTGCGGCTTACCCCGTCGGAAGACTCCGCCCGTATCGGGGGCCTCATGATCGCCGCCTGGAAAGAACTTGGCGTCCCTGTCAGGGTGGAAGTCGTCCCCTATGAACGGTATTTCAGATCCATGAGGGACTCGGGTTACACCGTAGGATCTTCAACATGGATAGGGGATTTCGCCGATCCTTACACCTTTCTCCAGATGTGGCGCCGGGATTCAAACCTCAACGACGCCCGTTACAGCGACGCCGACTATGAAACCCTGCTTGACAGATCCATGAATGAAGAAGGGGAAGAACGCCTTGCCACCCTGGCGGAAGCGGAAAAACTGCTCCTTGAAAGGGGCGAAGTGCTGCCCATTTCCTACACCCCGGCGCTTAATATTATCAATACAAGTGAAATCGGCGGCTGGTTCCCCAACGCCCTGGACATACACCCTTTCAAATACCTGAGCTTCAAGGCTTTCCGCCCGCTCCCGGGAGTGGCGATGGCGCCCGCAAAAAAACCGGGGCCGGGCGCCGTTCGGACTGACGCCCCGCGTTCTTTCCGCCGGCTGCATCCCCCGGCCCCGCGCTGAAAACAATGGAGAAACAGCCCCGCCGGGGGACCGCCCGGACCGCCGGCTCATTCTCTGATTTTCGCCAGAAACTGATCTTTGTACCCAACGAATTCCTTTGGCGGCCCGCAGACAAACGCGCCCTTGTCAAGGACGACGGACAGGACAAGGGATTCGGCATTTAAAGCGTCCTTAAGATCGTCGATGGAAACAGCGGAAGTAATACGCCGCTCATTTTTTTCCGGCCTGCTTACAAGGACGCGCACGTCGTGAAGCGGGTATATTTTCCCATCACCCTCAAATGAAACAGCGGTAATCTGTTCGGGCATTTTGGTTTTACCGAAAAAAGAAATGTTGCATACCGCCGGTCTGCCGGCTTCGGTTACATAGGTAATATCAAGGCGGGAAATTATATCATTCTGTTTTGATTTCCAGTCGGTGGCGGGGATGTAATACAGGTTTGCGGTATCGGAAACAGCCATCGTCCAAATTTCCGAATCGGCGGGGGCGGTCGCACAGCCTGAAAACAGGCACAACAACGCTAATACCATACCTGTTCTGGTTTTCATATCTGTTTCCTGTATGCGGCGGGGCGGTTGATTCGCGGCGGGGGTTTCACACCGTGCGGCCCCGCCGAGGGGCAGTTGATTCGTGTTAAGGATTTCATACCCTGCCGCAAACTGTGTTTACACGCCCTGCCGCGCGGCATGTTGATTCGCGGGACGGGTTTAACGCCCGCCCCGCGACGGGAAAGATCATTCCCCGCTTACAATGTATACTCGTGTATATACCTTGCCGTCAAAGACTGTTTTTATGTCAACGGTGGCAATTTTTGTAATGCCCGCTTTTTGAGCGGCCTCCTGTATTCCTGTAGGAGTCATTGGGCCTTCTCCTACTTTGGTCCCGACGGGATTGTCGGTGGCGGCCTGCGGTTCATATTGAGTATAGGGAGCCGACGAGCAGCCTGCAAAAACCATGGCGATAATTAATGCCAATAACAATACCAGCTTTTTCATATAAATCCTCCTTGTCCTATTCGCCGGTGACGATGATTTCAAACTTTTGGCTTGTTACCGTCGTCTGGCCTGTATACCAGTTGTGGAAATAAGTTTCGGTAAGCTGTTTTGAAACCGTGCTTATTCTGGTGATGCCGGCGTTCCTGGCCGCCGCGAGTACGCCGCCCTGCATCTGGTTGATTTGGCCGACTTTTGTGCCTACCGGATTTTCGGTAACGGCTATGGTTTGGTAACGAACCGATGTAGATGTACAACCCGCAAAAAAAACAATTGCACATACCAATACTGTCAGGAAAAACAGACTCTTCTTCATATACTCCTCCCTATTCGCCCGAGACAATAACAGTTGTCCCGTCTTTTGAATACCGTACATCGACTGTAGCGATTTTCGTGATACCGCCGTTCTGCGCGGCCTGCAAAATACCGCCTTCGGAAGTTTTTGCTTCGCCTACTTTTGTTCCGATTGGATTATTGGTAACCGCAATCGGAGAGTAAAAATCCGGCGTTGACGTTACGCAGCTTGCCAGCAGGCCCGCCGCCGCAAGAACCAGAAACACTCTTTTCATCATCTTTTCCCCTTTGTTTTTTTTATACAGGCACAAGCCCGTATTTTGTTGTAAGCGAAGGATTTAACAAGAACCCGCCCGCCGGCTCGCGGGGGGCCTTAGGACGTAATCCCAGGTATTAAACCCTAAGCCTGATACCTTACCAAAACAACATACCGCGCCGCAAACTGTGTTTGCGCGTTCTGCCGCGCGGTATGTTGATTACAAAGCCGGTGTTTGCCATAGGGAAAACCCCGGCATTTTTTGTTTGCAGGCGTATAAGCCGCGCCGGAAAAATTTTGACATGAGGTAAAACAGCCATACCCCGTACCGGGACGGGCGGCAAAAGACGGCGGTCTTTTAAGGAAAAAGCAATGTGTATGCTATAAAACAGTAAAAAATGACGGCATTTACTAAAGAATGTAACTAAATCGTACCAAATACGGGGG
>JAITJV010000021.1 GCA_031278755.1 Treponema sp.
CATGTACCGCGGCCATACGGGGCTGGTTCCCGAGACGGGGGATATTATAAAAGCGGCGTCGGCGCCGGGGTTTTCGGGATGCATCAAGGGTATGTTTATTACCGATCCTTCAATTCATGAGGCCATACGGGAAAAGCTGGACAGGCGGTTCGGAAACGGCATCGCCGTTGTAAGAAGTTATCCGACTTTTCTTGAAATAATGAAGGCCGGGGTTTCCAAAGGCGAAGGACTCAAGACGGCCATGGCCCTGCGGGGCCTTGAAGCCGGCGAGGTGCTGGCCCTTGGTGATGAGGAAAACGATCTTTCCATGTTCGGCGCGGCGGGTTTTTCCGCGGCCCCGGCCAACGCCGGGGAAAAAGTAAAAGAAGCGGCGGATCTCGTCATAGGGGCAAACAGCGAAGACGGGGTCGCGGCCTTTATTGAAAAAACATTCCTTTGAACCGCGCAAGAAAGGCGCCCAAGGCCTGGTAGCGTCCGAAGACAATCAAAAAACCTACGCCGACAAGAAAAATCCCGCTTATTTTTTGAATCAGCCCCATGTGTGAACGGAAGAACCCTTTTTTCCCGCGCTTTTTCAGGGAACGGTTGAAAAGGAAAGCCGCCCCCAGAAAAGGAAGCCCCAATCCGGCCGAATACGCGCAGAGGTAGAGCGCCGCCTCGGGTATGCGGCCGTCCTGTCCCGCCAAAAGGAGTATGCTTCCCAGCATGGGGCCGACGCAGGGCGTCCAGCCGGCGCCGAAGGCGGTTCCGGCGAAAAAGGCCCCGATCAACCCGCGCGGGGGGCCGCTAATATGGAAACGTTTTTCATAATTAAGAAATTTGATGAAATTAAAGATGAAATTAAAGCCCAAAATAATGACGATGATCCCGGAAACAAGGTTGATGATGCGGTTTATTTCCCCCAGAAGCAGCATGGTTCCCGCCATGATGACGCTCAGCGCGGTAAAAACGGCGGTAAAGCCCAGAATAAAAAACGCCGTAACCGCAATAAGATGCGGCCTGCCGGCATCCGCCGGAGCGTCCAAAACGGCGGCGGTTCCGCCGAGAAGGCAGAGATAAGACGGAATGAGGGGCAGTACGCAGGGGGACACAAAAGAGAGCAGCCCGGCGGCGAAGGCAAGAAAAAAAGAAATTCCCATATTCATACACATTCACTTGACAGATATACTGTAACAGGGTAAATTGATTTTTGCAAATCATATTAATCCTATCAAATTTATATATTATAAGTTGATAGGTATTTTACGAAGGAGTTTATTATGGCAAAGAATTACAAATTTGAAACCCTCCAGGTTCACGCGGGACAGGAGAAGCCCGATCCCGCTACAGACGCCCGCGCGGTGCCCATCTATCAGACGTCGTCCTACGTGTTTCCCGATTCCGCCGCCGCGGCGGGCCGTTTCGCCCTTGCGGTCCCGGGGAACATCTACACGCGCATCATGAACCCCACCTGGGATGTGTTTGAACAGCGTATCGCGGCCCTGGAAAAGGGGGCCGCGGCCCTGGCCCTTTCGTCGGGAGCGGCGGCCACCACCTACGCAATACAGAACATCACCCGGTCCGGGGATCATATCATTTCCGATTCCCAGATCTACGGCGGAACCTACAATCTTTTCGCCAATACCTTAAAGGATCAGGGAGTTGAAACCACCTTTGTGGACGGCAGCAGGAGCGAAAATTTTGAAAAAGCAATCAAAGCCAACACCAAGGCGGTTTTCTTTGAGACGCTGGGGAATCCCAATTCTTCCATCGTTGACATCGAGGCAGTGTCAAAGATTGCCCATAAACACGGCCTTCCGGTTATCGTGGACAACACCTTCGCCACCCCCTATCTTCTAAGACCCGTTGAATACGGCGCCGACATCGTGATTCATTCGGCGACCAAATTCATAGGCGGCCACGGCACGTCCATAGGCGGGGTGATAGTGGACGGCGGCAATTTCGACTGGGCGCAGAACGACAAATTCCCCGGCCTTTCCAAACCGAACGGCAGCTATCACGGGGTGATCTTTACCGACGCGGTTGGAAAAATCGCCTACATCATAAAAGCCCGCGTCACGCTTCTCCGCGACACAGGATCGGCCCTTTCCCCGTTCAACGCATTCCTCTTCCTCCAGGGGCTTGAAACTCTGTCTCTCCGCGTTGACCGGCATGTATCCAACGCCCTTAAAGTGGTTGAATTCCTTACATCCCATCCCCAGGTTGAAAAAGTGAACCATCCGGCGCTCCCCGGCGACAAGGATCACGCGCTGTACCAGAAATACTTCCCCCGGGGGGCCGGCTCAATTTTCACGTTTGAAATAAAGGGCGGCGCCGACAAGGCCAAAAAATTTACCGAAAAACTGGAGCTTTTTTCGCTGCTGGCAAACGTCGCGGACGTAAAGTCGCTGGTAATTCATCCCGCTTCGACCACCCATTCCCAGATGAGCGAAGAGGAACTCCTGAGCGGGGGAATCAAACCGAATACGATACGGCTTTCAGTGGGGACAGAGCACATTGACGACATCATCGACGATCTCAAACAGGGTTTTGAGGCGGTAAAGTAAGAAATCGTTTTGCCCGGCCATAACGCCTTGTTTTTTCCGTTATTTTTCTGAATAATCAACATACCATGCGGCAAAGCCGCGCGGTATGTTGTTCTCATAAGGTATTGTATTCGGGTTTCATAATAACCGCGGCGGAGCGCGCAGACACAGTTTGCCGCTGGCTGTGAAACCCTCAACACGAATCGGTCTATATGAAGCCTCCGGGTTTCATATAGACCGGGCTTGTTCAAAAACTGAAGTTTCTGAACAACCTTATTATTGGAAAACGGGGATTTTATGGCTGGACCGGTTTTGGTGGTTCTTGCGGCGGGGATGGGCAGCCGCTACGGCGGATTAAAACAGATGGACAGAATAGGAAAGAACGGCGAAGTTCTTCTTGACTATTCGGTGTTCGACGCGCTCCGGTCGGGTTTTGAAAAGACCGTGTTTATCATACGCCATGATATTGAAAAGGATTTCAGGGATCTGGTGCTCGCCCGGATGAAGGGGGTAAGCTGCGATCTTGCCTTTCAGGATCTTGATACGCTCATCCCCTCCGGCATTTTTGCCGGAGCGAAAAAAGCCGGCCGGACCAAACCCTGGGGAACAACCCACGCCCTGCTCTGCGCGGCGGAAAAGATCGACGGGCCGTTTACCGTCCTCAATGCCGACGACTTTTACGGGCTGGAAGCGTACAGGATCATGGGCGCTTATCTTAAAAGCGAAAGCGGCAAAACCGAAGGCGCCATCGTTCCCTATGAACTGCAGAAGACGCTGAGTCCCCAGGGAACCGTTACCCGGGGGGTCTGTGAAATAAAAGACGGCTATCTTGTTTCGGTTGATGAACTTACCGCCATCGAAAAAAAAGACGGAAACATTTTCAATACAGGCCCGGACGGCATACAGCGCGGACTTGCCGCCGACACTCCCGTGTCAATGAATTTCTGGGGCTTCCCGCGGGACATATTTCCCCATTTGCAAAAGTACTTTGACAATTTCCTTGCCGGCTTTGCCGCGGACATGGAGGGGAACATCAAAAGTGAATGCTACCTTCCCGGGGCGGCAGACTGGCTCGTCAAAGAAAAGATCATCAGAATCAAGGCGCTCAGGGCCGGTTCGGACTGGTTCGGCGTTACGTATAAAGAAGACAGGGAAGCGGCGATCAGGCGCATCGAAGCGCTTACCGCCGGGGGGATTTATCCGCCCGGATTGTGGTAAACGAAAGAAACCCTGAAAAGGAGATCATCATGGGTATTAAAAAAGGTGAAGCCTATGTGCTGGGACTTGATTACGGTTCCGATTCCTGCAGGGCGGTACTTATAGACGCCGCGGACGGAAGCCAGGCCGGCGTTTCGGTGATGAATTATCCGCGCTGGGCAAAAGGCCTTTACTGCAATCCCGCGCTAAACCAGTTCCGCCAGCATCCGCGGGATTATATTGACGCGCTTGAAGGGACGGTAAAGGAAGCGGTGAATCAGGCGGGAAAAGACACAGCCGCAAAAGTAAAGGGAATTGCAATTGACACTACCGGTTCCACCCCCTGCGCCGTGGACGCCTCGGGAACGCCCCTCGCCATGCGCGGCGAATTTGCCGAGAACCCTTCGGCGATGTTCGTACTGTGGAAGGATCATACCGCGACGGCGGAAGCCGCCCGTATCAACAAACTTGCCAAAAGCTGGGGCGGCGCGGACTTTACCCAATACGAAGGGGGTATCTATTCAACCGAGTGGTTCTGGTCCAAGATTCTGCGGATCTTTTCCGAAGATCCCAAAACAGCCGCCGCCGCGGCGTCATTCATGGAGCACTGCGACTGGATGACCGCCCTGCTTACCGGCGCGAAGGATCTTCCTTCAATCAAACGGAGCCGCTGCGCCATGGGGCACAAGGCGATGTGGCACCGCAGCTTCGCCGATCCCGGCGGTCCGCAGGGTGAAAATTCCGGCGGTTACCCTTCCGAAGATTTTCTTTCGCGGCTTGATCCCCGCCTCGTTCCCATACGGAAAAGCCTGGGGACCGAAACATACACGAGCGACACATCCGCGGGTCCCTTGACCGCGGAATGGGCGGAACGGCTCGGCATTCCGGCGGGCATCCCCATCGCGATGGGCGCTTACGACGCCCACATGGGGGCCGTCGGCGGCGGCATCCGCCCGGGCTGGCTCATCAGGGTCATGGGAACATCCACCTGCGACGTCCTTGTGAGCCCGCGTCCTTCAGGGCAGGAAAAGCTCGTCCGTGGAATCTGCGGGCAGGTTGACGGATCGGTGGTGCCCGGCATGCTGGGCTACGAAGCGGGCCAGTCAAGTTTCGGCGACGTCTACGCATGGTTCCGCGGGCTGCTGGCGTGGCCTCTGGAAGAACTGTTCCTTAAGAACCAAATTCCCGGCCTTGAAAACGTGGATCTTAAAACAAAAGAAAAAATCGTTCAGGGAATTTCAAAGAAGATCATCCCCGGACTGGAAAAAGCGGCGGCCCTCATAGAGCCGGGAACAAGCGGCATAAGCGCCCTTGACTGGCTCAACGGCAGGCGCACGCCGGACGCGAACCAGATGCTCAAGGGGGCCATAGCCGGCCTCACCCTTGGCTCCGACGCGCCGAGGGTGTACCGGGCGCTGGCTGAAGCGACCGCCTTTGGAGCGCGGGCCATCGCCGAACGTTTCCGCGGCGAAGGGGTCGTCATCGAAGGGATCATCGGCGTCGGGGGCGTCGCGCGGAAGTCCCCCTTTGTGATGCAGATCCTTGCCGACGTGATCAACATGCCCATACACATACCCGCGGGAGATCAAAGCGTAGCTCTTGGAGCCGCCATGTTTGCCGCGGTTGCCGCGGGCCTCTATCCCGATATTCCCGCGGCGCAAAAACAGATCTGCGCCCCCATCGAATTCACCTATAAACCCAATCCCGCCCTCGTGCCGGTCTACGACAAACTCTATCAGGAATATAAACAGCTTGGGGCTTTTGTCGAGCGGCGGGAAAGCGCGGAATGATCCGGCGGTAAAAAGGAGCGCACGTGGATAATTATAAAAGCCTCAAGGAAGAAGCGTTCGAGGCAAATCTTGAAATCCCCAAACGTAATCTTGCAATATACACGTGGGGAAATGTGTCGGCCTTTGATCCGGACAAAGGCGTTTTCGCCATAAAGCCTTCCGGCGTCGCATACGACAAGCTCACCCCCTCTTCCATGGTGGTGGTGGATCTTGACGGAAAAAAGGCGGACGGAAAATTAAACCCGTCGTCCGATACCGAAACGCACCGCATACTCTATCTGGATTTTTCCTCGCGGAAAAAAGGCGGCGTACGGGGAATCACCCATACGCATTCGCCGTACGCGACGGCGTGGGCGCAGGCGCGGCGGCCGGTCCCCGTCTTCGGCACTACACACGCGGATTACGGCGCCGGGCCCGTTCCCTGCACGGCGTACCTTGATGAAGAAGCGGTCAAAAACAACTACGAGCTGGAAACGGGAAACCTTATCGTTGAAACCTTCCGCGCCGGGAACATAGACCCCCTCTTTATGCCCATGGCGCTGGCCGCGGGACACGGCCCCTTTACCTGGGGCAAAAACGCCGCCGAGGCGGTGTACCATGCGGCGGTGCTTGAAGAGATCTGCAAAATAGGCTGCTTCACCCTGCTCTTGAGTCCGGACGCCCAAACCCTGCCCGCCCACATCATACGGAAACACTGGGAGCGGAAGCACGGACCGGAGGCAAGCTACGGGCAGAAGGGGTGATTGCGGACAACGGTATATTCGCCGCCCCCGGCGGAAAATGATTCCGGTTCCGCGGTACTGTCTTGCGTCGGCGGCGGACAGGATCGTTATGGACCGGCCTTTTTCAGGAACCCCTGAGCGAAGGATGCCGCTTTCCTGAAATCCCGTCTATGTGTACGCTCCACACGGCGGTGCGCTTAAGCCCTTCCGCCGCTTCCTTTTCAAAGGCCGCCATGTGGGACGGGGTATGCCGTTCGCAGATAAGGCGGAGGGCGCGGAGTTTTTCTTCATCTCCTGTTACTTCATGCGCGGTTCCGAAAATAACGGCCGATTCATACACCACGGTAAACTGATCGGGCGGCTCCCGTACATCTCCGACGCAGACAAGACAGACCCGGTTTTCCCTGCGGAGGTTGTCCGTCTTGTGCCCTTCAAGCGCCCCGTGAAAGTAGACCGCCTCCCCTTCCCTCGCAATGGAAACGGGAATTCCGTAGGGCGAAAGATCGCCGCTCACCGTTGACAGAACCGCGTAGACGCACTTGTCCGCCACGGCCAGCGCTTCGTCCGCCGTAATTTCCCTGTCCTTTCTTCTCATCGGCCTCATGGTTTCAGTATGGCAGAATTGACGCGGAAGGGGAATGTGAACTATAACAAAGCATGATACGTCCTGTAAGGGTTGAAGACGCCCCGGCGGTTTGCGCGATTTACAACCACTACATAAAAAACACCGTCATTACCTTTGAAGAAGAACCCCTTGAACCGCCGGAAATAAAGCGGCGCATTGCCGCGGTCTCCGCAAAGTACCCATGGTTTGTCCGCGAGGAAAACGGCGAAATTCT
>JAITJV010000034.1 GCA_031278755.1 Treponema sp.
TCGTCAACCGCAATGGACGCTTTAAGCTCCGCGGCCTTTTTTTCCGCGTCCCGTATGGTTTTCCGGAAGGTCCTGATTTTTTCGAGCAAAACCGCATCCTTTTCGGTAAAAAGGGATGCGCGGCGTTTTTGCCGTTCCGTCGCGCGTTCCGCAAAATCCCGCCGGAAACGCCGGACTTCCTCCTCCGTTTTTTTAACGCCGTTTTCCAAAAGGCGTATGCGCCGCAGGATTCCGCCCTCGCCGCCCGAAGATTCGCGCAGCTTCCGCCTTTCTTCCAGCAGCCCGGCAAGATCCTCTTCGATGTTCAGGACGGAAGCGCGGAGGACGCCTGCGGCCTTTTCCGTTTCAGACGCGGCCCGGTCCGCCCCCGGCGTCCAGGCTGCCCCGGTCTTTTCGTAAAGCGACTCCAGGGCTTTGCGTTTACGGGAAAGGGAGGCGCGGTCAAGCATGGTTTTGGCGCTTTTTCCGATGAGCGCGAAAACATTGTCCGCGCCGGCGGCGCCCTGCTCTTCAATACGTTGTTCCAGATCCTCAATTTCCCCGGAAAGGGAATCGAAACGCTTCCGGAAAACCTCAACCGGGCCGGGAACCATCGGCGCGGGAGCGCCCTCAGGATCCCCCTCCCGCACAGTTTCTCCGGGCCGGGGATCTTCCAGAAGCCGCTTCCCCAGTTCGCGGTACAGGGCGAAAAGTTTTTCTTTTGCCGCGGACGCTTCATTTTCCTTTTCGTTTACCGCTTCCTCCGTCCGTCTGAGGTTCCGGGCCTCGGCTCCGGCCGCCATTATGGCTTCTCCGGCCTGTTCAATCTCCCTTTTAAGCCGGCCGTATTCGGCCGCATCGTTCCTGAAAGGCTTTTTTTCTTCGAAAGAAGGGGATTCAATGCGCCGCAAAAGGATTCCGCCGAATTCTTCAAGCGTTATATCCAGGGAACGGCGGGTTTCCTGAATTTCAGCTTCCAGACCGGCTATGGCTTTTTTCCTTTCATCCATATATTTTACTATATTATAAAGACATTTTTCTTGACAATAAGCCCTTACCCGTACCAATATAAGGGAAGCTCCGGAAACCCCGGCCGGGTTTCCGGAGCTTTCGGCGAAATGCCGTGGGGTAAGAAAGCATCTAAAACTTCAGTTTTTAGATGTTCCCGTAAGACACTTATGCAACAACAGGAGCCCCCGTATGAGTTACAGCACCGAAAACATCAGGAATGTATCTATCGCCGGCCATGGTCAAACCGGCAAAACCACCCTGTTTGAACGCCTCCTTTACGCAGGCGGCGCCGTCCCCAGGGCGGAAACGGTAGAATCGGGAAAAACCGTCAGTGATTACAGCACTGAAGAAATCGAGCGGAAGATCTCGATCCATACCGCCCTGGCCCACCTGGAAAGAAACGGCAGGAAAATAAACATTTTCGATACGCCCGGTTCTTCGGATTTTGCCGGGGACGTCATCCTCGCTTTCAGGGCGTCCGAATTCGGCCTTCTTGCCATTGACGGCCGCGCGGGGGTTCAGATAGAAACGATCAAGCTCTGGCGCAACCTTGACGGCAGAAACAAGCCGCGGGGGATTTTTATCACGAAAATGGACGAAGACAGGACGGATTTTGAAAAAACCCTGGCCGACGTAAAGGAAAAATTCAAGGTGGACGCCGTCCCCTTTACGCTGCCCATTGGATCGGGGGCCGGTTATAAGGGCGTAATAGACGTACTCAACAGGAAGGCGTGGTTTATACAGCCGGGCGACGCGCCCGAAAAAGAGGGGGAGATCCCCGCGGAATACAAAGATCCCGCGGCGGCGGCCCTTGAACGGCTCATTGAAGCGGCCGCCGAGGGCGACGACGCCCTTATGGAACATTATATCGACAAGGGTTCCCTTTCCCCCGAGGAAATGCACAGGGGGCTTATTGAGGCGCTTTCGGCAAACAGGATAGTTCCCGCTTTTGCCGGCGCCGCGCTCAGGAATTCGGGGCTTGTTCCTTTCCTTGATTTTGCCGCGGACATAGCCCCCAATCCGGGAGCCGCGGGGGACCGCGGCACGGGCGCGGACGGCGCGGAAATCGGCGTCGCCATAGATCCCGCAAAGCCCCTTTCGGCTCTTGTGATCAAGACTTCCTACGATCAGTTTTCGGGAAAACTTTCGTGGATCAAGGTCATAAACGGAAAACTTGCGGCGGATTCGGAGGCCTTTAACGTTTCCGAAAACAAAAAAGAGCGGATAGGAAAACTGTACGTCTGCCAGGGGAAAAAACTTGAAGAAGTAAAAGAACTCTTCGCGGGCGATGTGGGCATAGTCACAAAATCGGCGACCTTCAAAACCAATGACACCATTACCGCGGGGGACGCCTCCATGCAGTTCCTCCATCTCAGGCTGCCCGAACCGGTGCACGCCGTGGCGGTGAACGCCGCCGCGAAAAAAGACGACGACAAGCTCGGTGAATTCCTTGTACGGGCCGCCGAGGAAGACAAAACTTTCCGTTTTGTCTTTAACGCGGAAACCAGGGAATCGGTTATTTCCGCCATGGGCGAGCTGCAGATCAACATCATACTGGACAAGATCAGGTCGAACCAGAAAATAGAACTGGAAACCCACGTTCCCCGCATCGCCTACCGTGAAACGATTACCAAAAAGGCGGGCGCGGAGTATACCCACAAGAAGCAGACGGGCGGCCACGGACAGTACGGCAAGGTAGTCCTTGAGATCGCCCCCCTTCCCCGCGGTGAAGACTATAAATTTGTCAACGCCATTTTCGGCGGGGCCATTCCCAAAAACTACATCCCCGGCGTTGAAAAGGGAATTGCCGAAGGAATGGCGGCGGGAACCATGGCGGGCTACCCTGTCGTTGACGTCGAAGTAAAAATAACGGACGGTAAATACCATCCGGTTGATTCCTCCGAACTTTCGTTCAAGCTTGCCGCGAGGAACGCCTTCAGGGAAGCAATGCGGCAGAGCAGCCCCACCCTCCTTGAGCCGATCATGAACCTGACTGTTTTTGTGGAGGAAAAATACCTGGGAGACGTGATGAGCGATCTTTCCGGAAAACGGGGCAGGATACTGGGCCAGGATTCCGTAGGCGGCATAGCCGAAATACGCGCGCAGGTCCCCCAGGCGGAACTCCTACGCTATTCAATAGATCTCAGGTCCATCACAAGCGGCACGGGATCATTCAGCGTCGAATTCGACCACTACGCCCCGATCTCGGGCAAGATAGCCGATGAAGTGATCAAGGCGGCGGAAGCCTTTAAGGTGCAGGAAAGCGATGATTGACGGGCAGGTAGGCGCGGCGGGGCTGTACGCATTTGTAAGCGGGGCGTATGATCTTCCCGCCTGAAACGATCTCTTCAAGCCGGTGGGCGCACCAGCCCGCAACCCGGCTCACCGCGAAGATCGGCGTAAAAAGTTCCGAAGGAATGTCCATCATTTTGTACACAAAGCCTGAATAGAAATCCACATTGGCGCAGATATCCTTTGCGTTGTCCTTTACCTTTTTGAAAATCTCCGGCCCGAGCCGCTCGATAAGCCGGTAAAGGCCGAATTCTTCGGTGAATCCCTTTTCCTCCGCGAGGAGGGCGGCTTTGTTGCGGAGGAGAACGGCGCGGGGATCGCTTTTTGTATAAACGGCGTGCCCCAGCCCGTAGATAAGCCCCGAATGATCATGGGCCCTTCCCCTCAGTATATATTCAAGGTAATCGGCCAGCTCTCCTTCATTGTCCCAATGTTTTACATTCTGCTTGATATCCTCCATCATTCCCATAACCTTGACGTTGGCCCCGCCGTGCTTGAAACCCTTGAGGGAATTGATTCCCGCGGTGATTGCCGAATAGGTGTCGGTATCCGCGGAAGAAAGAAGATGAACGGCAAAGGTTGAATTGTTCCCGCCGCCGTGTTCCGCGTGGAGCACCAGCGCCAGATCGAGAATCTCCGCCTCAAGCCGCGAGAACTGCTGATCGGGCCGTATAAGGGAAAGGATAGTCTCGGCGCTCTGGCAGGAAGCGGCGGGAAGGTGGATGATGAGGCTCTCATGATCGTAGTAGTACTTCTTCGCCATATATGAATAGGCCACTATGGTGGGAAAACGGGCGATGAGTTCTATGCACTGGCGGAGCACGTTTTCAGGCGAATTGTTTTCCGGGTCTTCGTCCCACGAATAAAGGGTAAGGACGGAACGGCCGAGCTTGTTCATGACGTCGCGGGAAGGGGCCTTCATGATGGAATCTTCGGCAAAATTGTCCGGCAGGCTGCGGGACGCCCCCATGAGGGCGCAAAAGCGTTCAAGCTCCGCGCCGCCGGGAAGATGTCCGAACATGAGCAGATAGACCGCTTCCTCAAAGGCAAAGCGCTTTTCCTTTTCCGCCGCGGCAACAAGATCCTCCACGTCGTAGCCCCTGTAGTAAAGCTTGCCGTCCACCGGAACTTTTTCCCCCTCGTCAATGATATAGCCGTGGACGTCTCCAATACGGGTAAGCCCCACAAGGACGCCGGTGCCGTCGGCGTTCCGCAGCCCCCGTTTGACATTGAATTTTTCGTAGAGTTCCGTGTCGATATAGTCGTTTCCGGCAATTTCCGAAAGATAGTCTTCGGACGCGTTCATAATCCACCTTGTTGAAACAGATGAGGCCGCTCCAAAACCCGCCGGGTTTTGGAACAGGCCCGGATCTCCCCCGATCTGTTTCGTATATTTATACGGAATTCATAGCGGAAAATGAATATTATTGCAAGGGCAGGGATTAGGCCCCGGCCGTTCCCGTTATGAACGGCGTACCGTACCGCAGCGGTTTTTACAGCGTTTCGCCGGGGCAAATCACGTGGGGGACATAGCAGGTATCCGGAACGGTTTCGTTTGCTATCAGCTTCAACAGAATGGTAATCGCTTCCTTTCCTACTATTTCCAGGGAAGTTGAAACAGAGGTCAGGCGGGGGCTGATGTATGTAAGCAGATCAAGATTATCAAAACCCATAAGACCGGCGTCCCCGGGAACAATTACCCCTTCCAGGCGGAAAAACTTAAGGAGTTCAAGGGCGTACATGTCGCTGGAACAGAAAAAGGCGGTCTTTTCATTTCCGGAGCGGATCACGGAAAGGGCGTCACTGTAAAAATCCTTTTGGGTAAATATTGAATAACGAAGATCCCCATTCATGTCCATATAGTGTTTAAACCCCTGCGCCCGTAAATCCTGGGAGGTAATGTTTATCTTCCCGTCCATCGTACCCTTTTTTCTGAGAGGGGGGCAGATAAAGACAATATGCCTGTATCCTGCCTGGGCAATATAATTGGCGCTTTCATAGGCCGCGTCAAAATCATTGATGGAAACATGGTGAATCCCCGCATGTCCGGAGGCCCCGCCCCGGACGGTTGTTTTAAGGTTTTTTTCAGCACAAACAGCGGCTGGGGCAGTTTTTTACTTAACAAAGACAGTCTGGAACTAAAACTCCTGTACGGGACCCTTACGCTAAAAAAATTCGGCCTGCCTGACGGAATGAGAAGCCTCCGCCGGGCGTCAATAAACAACCGTAACATTGAAGCCCTTATCCGTGACGGCCTTCTTGTCCCCTCTGCGCCGATTGTTATGGAAAAGGGCGGCTGTTTGAAGGTCTTTTTTCAGTAAACCCGCCGTATCCGATGGACTTGTTCGATAAC
>JAITJV010000039.1 GCA_031278755.1 Treponema sp.
GGAGACGTCATAGATGGCGTTATCGACGCGCTTGAGGGCGCTGGTGAGCACATTATCCGGGGCGATGTAGTTCTGATCCATATCGACGCCTATCGCCCATTTGTTCAGCTCCCTGGCCGCTTCAATGACGCCCGCGCCGGTACCGCCCGCCGCATGGTAGATGACGTCTGCGCCGTCGGCAAAATACTGACGGGCGATGTTCTTTCCGGCGGCCGGATCGCCGAAGGAACCGGAATACTGCCCCATAATTTGAATATTGGGATTGGCGGTCAGTACGCCGGCATAATAGCCAACCGCAAAACTTTCCATGGTGGGGGACGCAATGCCGTTAACGTGCCCGACCTTGTTGGTCTTGGTCGTCTTTCCCGCGATATAGCCCACAAGGAAGGAACATTCTTCGGCGGCGAACACGATGCCGGTTACATTCTTGTTGGGTATTTGATCAGGGCTGTAAGCGTAGTCTATGATGGCAAACTGCTGCTTGGGATAATCCTTGCCTGCCTGGGCGAAAGAATCGCCAAGCATGAACCCGATGCCCCAGATGAGGTTGCATTTCTGATCGGCAAAAGTATCGATGTTGGGAGCGTAGCTGCTTTCGTCCCTGGATTCTATATAACTGACGCTGGCGCCCGTATCCTTTCCGAAGCGCTGAAGGCCTTCCCAGGCGCTCTGGTTAAAGGACTGATCGTTGACGCCTCCGACATCCGTAACAAGCCCGATCTTAACGCCGGACTCGGCCCCGCCCTTCTGTCCCGCCGCGAATACCGAAACGGCAGCCGCAAGCAAAACGAACAAAAAAACCGCGTTCTTTTTCATTTTTTCCTCCTGGAATTCATGCAATCTAAGAAAGCTGTTCCAAAAACCGGAGTTTTGGAACAGTTTCATACGATTTTTCTTTATAACAGGATAAAATGGAAGCGCTGTCCTGTCAATGCCAATCCGTCCGCCGGGATTTTATTGTTAGCGACGGGTTTAATACCCCGTCGCAAACTACGTTTGCGCGCTTGCTCCGGCTCAAACGCGGAGGCTCATCTGGGTACATTGACAATGAGGCCCTTATGAATATATACCTACGGTAAGGTCCTGTAGCTCAGTGGATAGAGCGGCCGCCTCCTAAGCGGCAGGTCGGCCGTCCGATTCGGCCCAGGATCATAGCTAACCAAGATCCTGTACCACGTACTTCCGCAATACCCGGGCTATGCCGCCTTCGCCGCAGGAAGCGGTGATAAACCGCGATGCTTTTTTAAGTTCATCGCAGGCGTTGCCCATGGCGGCGCCCAGCCCGGCGAAGCGTATCATTTCCACATCGTTGGCGCTGTCCCCTATGGCGATGCTTTCCTCCCGGGGTATGCCCAGCCTGTCAAGGATTATCTCCATTCCCCGCGCCTTGTTTTCGCCCTGTATGATCCCTTCGTGATACGTGCGCTGGGAAAAAAAGTGAAAAGCGCCGCCCAAAAGCCGCATTTCTTTTTCACCGGGAGACGGGCCTTCCAGGGTAATTTTGGTAACAGGGGCGCCCGGGTATTTCACCTCAAAATCATCTTCCCTTTCAACAGGAAGGTAATCTTCTATATGAAGCGTACAGGCTTCCCTGTTAAAGACATAGATATTCGATTCGCCTTCAAAAATACACCATTTTCCCGTTTCAATGTACAGCGCGGCGGCCGCGCGGAGCAGATCCCCCGGCACCCGGCTGTGATAAACGGACACAAGTTTCCCGTCTTCCCTGACAAGTATATGCGCCCCGCCGCCTGCCGAAATGCCGTCTATGTACGGCGCGTCCCGCAATTCCCGCGGCACAAGGGCAAAGGAACGGCCTGTATTAAGAAAAAAGCGGCAACCCCGCCGCCGCGCGGCTTCAATCTGTTCAAGATCTTCCGCAAAAGGTCCGCCCGATGAGTTGACCAGCGTTCCGTCTATATCCAGAAATACCGCGCGGAAAATCCGTCCGCCCTTATCTGCCGAACAGATTGAATTTTCCGAACTTGTACCACTTTCCATTATTTTTCCTGCTGCTTTCATCAAGGGTTTTAAAAACAAAGGATGCGAAGGGGCCTTCGTCTCCCGTTTCGGAAGAGGAAAAGCCAAGCGACAGATACGGCTCATCAAATGATGAAACAAGAAGGCTTTGGGAAAAAGCGCGGAAAGAAGCCAGCGCCGCCGATCCCAGAAGGTCGGCCTTTTCGTCTTTTCCGCCGCCTGACGGAAAATCGGAAAAGATCAAACCCAGGGTTCCCGCCCTGCGCGTTTTAAAAACGGATGTAAGTTCTTTTGCGAGGAGAAACCACCCTTTAATATGATCGTTTACAAGGATCTCAATATCCCTTGCGGGAAGTTCCGCGACGCTCCGCCTTACCGAAGGGGGGGCGCAGACAAGGAGCGCCTCGTCTATATGTTCAAGGCGGTTTTCCGCGGAAAGTATGACGGTACGGGCGGAAACAGGGCTTCCCGGATTCCAACCAAGGGGAATGCCCGCGCCCCCGTCCGGGGCGACGGCGGCCAGCGCGGAAGCCGCCGTATGATCCTGACGGTCCGCACGGACCTGGGCATCCCCGCGTCCGCCTTTTGCTTCGGAATATTCACCCTGAAGAAGGCGGTTGGGAATAGGGGCCAGGGCAAAACGTTCAACCCGCTTTGCGGCCTCCGCGGCGAGGGCCGCAAGAAGAGGCGATTCATTTCCGGCAATAAGGATTCCCCTGGTCATCAGCCCAACCCCACATCCAGAGCCATCATCAGGGCAAAACCGAGCATCAGCCCTATCGTGGCGATATGTTCGTTTCCCGCCATCCTTGATTCGGGAATCACTTCTTCGGCGACAACAAAGATCATGGCCCCCGCCGCAAAAGCCAGCGTATAGGGAAGAATGGGCTGGATGTAGAAAACAAGCGCGGCCCCCAATACCCCCGCGACAGGTTCAACCAAACCGGAAAGCTG
>JAITJV010000045.1 GCA_031278755.1 Treponema sp.
AAGACGGGGCGCCGCGGTGTATGGACGCATATTCCGACGCGGTAAAAGCGCCCTTGTCGTCTATCGTCTTTCCTGTAACGCTGAACATGCGGCCCAGAACCGCTTCGCCTACGGGGACCTTTATGGGGCCGCCCGTATCCACCGCCTCGAGCCCGCGGGCAAGACCCTCCGTGGCAGACATCGCGACACAGCGCACGCGGTTGTCTCCTATGTGCTGTAACACTTCCAGCACTACCGGGCGCGTTCCGCCGGCCTTTCCGGGAACAACTTCAACGGCGGAAAGAATTGCGGGAACTTCCCCTTCCTTAAACCGCACGTCAACAACGGGACCTACTATCTGTGTAACAATTCCTGTATTCGCCATCAATTATTCCTTGGTTGTAAAGATCCAGTCTTTACAACATTCATCCTGATTAATTGTCAAGGGCCGCCGAGCCTCCGGCAATCTCCGACATTTCCTGGGTTATCCCCGCCTGACGGGACCTGTTGTAGTTCAGTTGAAGGCTTGCAAGCATATCCTCCGCGCTTTTACTGGCCTCGTCCATTGCCGACATGCGCGCGCTCTGTTCGCTGGCATACGCTTCTATAAGCGAACCGTAGATGATTCCCCGTATATAAAGCGGCACAAGCGCATCAAACACATCTTTTTTTGAAGGAAGAAATTCAAAGTGAAGCTCTTCCCTCTTTAGTCCTCCGGCCTTTTCCAGTTCGGACTGTATCGTCCCCGCGTCAAGGGGAAGAATCTGCCGTTCCGCGGGAAGCAGCTTGATCGTACTGTACATGTGGGTATACACAACATGAACTTCATCAAACATCCCCCACAGGTATTGGGAAATAATATATTCAGCTATTTCCCTGGCGTTTTCCATTTCGGGCATACGCGACCGGAAAGAAAAATTTTCAAGAATAAGATAAGGGGAATTGATAAAATACCGGTAGCCTATGGAACCTATAAGGATAAGAAGGGGGTTTTTTACCCGCGAGCACAGATCCCCCGCCTGCCTGCAGACGTTGGCGTTGTAGCCTCCCGCCAGCCCCTTGTCGCTGGTAACCGTTATGACGGCGGTATGATACGCGGAGCCGCGGCCGTGGCGGTTAAAAAAATCGCTGTCTACTTTTCCCGCCCCGGACAAAATATCGTACATGGATTTTTGAATGCGGGTAAAAAACGGCTCGGTGTCTTTCAGTATGCGGCGTCCTTTCCGCAGCTTGGCGGTAGAGATAAGATTCATGGCCCTGGTAACCTGCAACGTCTGGTCTATAGCCCTCATCCGTAAACGGACATCCCGTAAATTTGCCATTCCCGATCCTGCCTTAACCCCTTAGCAAATTATTGCTTGAGCTGTTTGAAATTCTCTATGGCCGAAACCAGTTCCTGCTCGTTTTCCGATGAAAGAACCCCGGTCTTTGCAATACTTTCCATGAGACCCGCATCATGCGCTTCAAGGTATTCAAGAAAACCTTTGATAAAAGGGCCGATCTTGTTTACCGGAATATCCATAAGGCAGCCGTTTATCGAAACAAAGAGGACTGCCGCCTCCTGCACCATTGTATAGGGGGAAAACTGCGGCTGCTTTAGAATTTCCATAAGCCGCTCCCCCTGGGCAAGCTTGTCCTGAGTCGCCTTGTCCAGATCGCTTCCGAACTGCGCAAAGGCCTTCATTTCCCGGTATTGCGCCAGATCCAGCCTGAGACGGCCCGACGCCTTCCGCATCGCCTTTGACTGGGCGGAGCCTCCGACGCGGCTGACGGAAAGCCCGACGTCGACGGCGGGCCTTATCCCTGAATTGAAAAGTTCCGAATCAAGAAAAACCTGTCCGTCGGTAATGGAAATTACATTGGTGGGTATGTAGGAAGAAATATCTCCCGCCTGCGTTTCAACAATGGGAAGCGCGGTGATGGACCCTCCGCCTTTCTCGGGGGAAAGTTTGGCGGCCCGTTCAAGAAGTCTTGAGTGAAGATAAAACACATCGCCGGGAAACGCTTCCCGCCCCGGAGGATGCCGCAAAAGGAGGCTTATCGTCCTGTAGGCTACGGCATGTTTGGAAAGATCGTCGTAAACAACAAGTACGTCTTTGCCCTGGCGCATAAAGTGTTCCGCCATTGCCGCGGCCGAATAAGGCGCAAGGTACTGGAGAGCCGCGGAATCCGAAGCTGTAGCGAGAACCACAAACGTGTAATCCAGCGCCCCCCCGCGTTCCAGGTTCCGCATGATGGCCGCCACCGATGACGACTTCTGTCCTATGGCGCAGTAGACGCAGTACACGCCCTTGCCTTTCTGGTTGATGATCGCGTCCACAGCCAGGGCCGTCTTGCCTGTCTGCCTGTCGCCTATGATAAGCTCCCGCTGTCCCCGGCCAATGGGAATCATGGAATCCACCGAAACGGCGCCCGTCTCAAGGGGCGTATTAACGCTTCCCCTTTCTATTACAGACGGCGCGGGAGATTCCACGGGAAGGTATTCCTCCGCCTTAACGGGGCCTTTTCCGTCCACCGGTTCGCCCAGCGGATTAACCACCCTGCCGAAAAGGGACTGCCCCGAAGGAACCGAAACTACCCTGCCGGTGCCCCGGACTTCGTCTCCGTCTTTCACAAGGGATTCGCCCGAAAGAAGCACGCAGCCGACCCCGTCTTCAACAAGGTTGAGAACTATGCCCGCCGCTCCCGAAGTAAATTCCACAAGTTCGCCGTACACGGCTTTTTCAAGGCCGTATATGGTAGCCACGCCGTCGCCAACCTGAACGACAAAACCCGTCGAATCGGAGGCGGCCTTTCCTTCCCACTTTTCAATCTGTTCCTGCAGGACCCGTGAAAGATCCCCGAAATTTGCCATTAAAGCCTCCCCCCGCCGCGCTCATCCCCGTTCCCGCGGGACAAACCGGACGACATACTGCGCAGGAATCCTCGCAGGCTGGCGTCCACGCATACGCCGCCCGCGCGCAGACGGTATCCTCCCAGAAGTTCGGGAACCGGACGCAAATCAAAATGTACGTCTTTGGCCCCTGTTTTACCGCAGAGTATTTCTTTAAGCGATTTAATAAACCCGTCGCCGGCCGGATATGAAACCGGCGCGGCCGATTCCAGCACCGCCGTCAAAACACCGTTCCGTTCATCCAGCATTTTTTCGATTTCCGCCGTTACGGAAACAATATGCTTAAGGACATTTTTTTCAACCAGGAGCAAAACAAGGCCCGCGGCGGCTTCCGCCCCCCTGCCGTGCTTCCGCGTTTTCAGCGCGGAACGGATCGCCTCCCCAAGCCGCTGCGCATGGGCATAACCTCCGAGGGCAAAGGGCGTTCCGCCGACAACCGGCTCCAGTACGCGCAGGACTTCGAGTCCTTCCGCGGCGTCGCCTGAAATATCCGCGCCGCCGCCTGAGTCAAGGACGGCAAGAAAAGCCTCCGCCCAGCGTTCGGGATTAAACATCTAATTTTTCTCCGGGCCGCCGCCGGCTTCACGGAGAAGGAGGGCGGCAAAACGCATATTGTCTTCCCCGCTCAAATCACGCTGCACAAGGCGGCTCGAAGCGGCCACTACGAGAGCCGCGGCTTCGGCCCTGAACCGGACCATGGCCGCCAGCTCTTCCGCTTCAAGCTGCTTCTTGGCATTTGCAAGAAGGCGCTCCGATTGTTCCCTGCCTTCGGCGACTATCTTTTCCGCCTGCTGCTGCGCCGTCTCCCTCGCGGCGCGTATTATGGCGTCCGCTTCTCCCTCGGCGTTCTTCAGTTGATCCTCGTACTGCCCAAGCATGAGCTTTGCCTGATTCTTGTTCTTTTCAGCCTGGGATATGGCGTCTTCAATTTTTTTTGTCCTCTCTTCCATGAACTTTGTTACCGGCCTGAAAAGCACGGCCCGCAGCACAAAAAAGAGAATCGCCATATTGACAATAGTAATAAGAAAAGTCGCCAGAGAAGGAACAAGCATAAAAACCCCGTTACGCTTTGGTGAAGATAAGAATGGCGACCACGAACCCGTATATGGCGGTTGCTTCCGCAAGCGCTATGCCGAGAAAGAACGCGGTCATAATCTTGCCCGACGCCTCCGGCTGCCGGGATATGGCTTCCGCAGTCCGCCCCGTGGCGATTCCTATGCCGATGCCGGCTCCGAGGCCGGCAAGTACCGCAATGCCTGCGCCAATCAAAAACACAAGACTCTTTTCCATAATTAAACTCCTCTGTATTTCATTCCACCGCCTCTGCAACAAACAAAGTGGTGAGAAAAGTAAAGATCACAGCCTGGATAAGCCCGTCAAAAAAATCAAAATAAACCGAAAGAAAAACCGGGACGACAAGGGGAACGGGCAGGGCGACTTCAATAAGCAGCATAATAACAAAACCGCCGAGGATATTGCCGAAAAGCCTTAAGCAGAGCGAAAGGGGCCGTATGATATATTCAAGCAGGTTAAAGGGAAGCATCATCGGCACAGGCCTGAAAAGATTGAGCGCCCATCCCTTAAACCCCCTGGCCCTGAGGCCTCCAATGAGCACAAGAAGAATGGAAAGCAGGGCAAGCGCCGCGGTAAAATTTATGTCCCGCGCCGGGGGCTTGATGACAAAGGGAGGCTCCAGGCCGAAGGCGGAAATGGACATGGGGGAAATCGCCGGAATGATATTGGCGATAAGGAGAAAAAGAAAAACCGTTCCTATGTAAGGGCCGTAAACCTTCGCCCTGCGCCCAAAATGATCTTTTGAAAAATTATTGAGGAATTCGATTCCCGCTTCCAGAAAGATCTGGGCCCCCCGGGGGATCTCCCTCATCCTGCGGGTAAGAACAAGCGAAGCGGCAATCAGAATAATCATCACCGCCCAGGAAATAACCACCGTTTCATTTATATCGATTGATGAAATTTCATGTCCGAAAATCCGCAGGCCCGGCGGAAGCGGAATCGAAAAAATTACCCTAAATTCTTCAAGAGCTTTTTTAATTTCCATGGCGGAACAGCCGGCGCCTCCTAATCATTTTTAAAGAAAAAATCATCCCGAAAATACTTCTTCAGCAATTCTTCTGAAACAGCGTTATGGCTGCTCATGTGCGTGTAAGTCGCTTCAAGGAAACCTTTGGTCAGGTAAAAACAGCCTAAAAGAAAATATTCCGAAACCTCCGTGATAATCCCCATGGACTGGTACATC
>JAITJV010000090.1 GCA_031278755.1 Treponema sp.
GAAGACGGTGTCAACCTCGGCCAAATCGCCGTAGCGTATACCTTCGGCCCGGACGGTGATCACGCTTCCTGTGATGGATTCGATCTTGCTGTATACCTTTTTCATTGTTTGCCTCCGGCCCGCTCGGCCGCCGCATCCTTCACTTCTTTTTCAAGCGCGGCAAAACGTTCGCTCTTCCATTCGGAACCGTTGTAATCAAGGAATTTCTGCCTGAGCCTGTTGAACCAGCTTCTCGCTTCGTTTTTATCGCTGAACACAAATTTGGCCGCAAGAATATCAAGGAGAATGGCGAAGATGTGCTTCTGCCGGTCGGGGCTGACCGCCGCGTCAACCGCGTCGAATGAGTTCTGCTGGAAGTAAACCGAATCAAGAAGATCGCCTTTGAGGTAGATCACATAATCGTCAAGGCTCGTCCCCTCTTCGCCGACGACCTTCATCATCTGCTCGACTTCGCTGCCCCGCCTCATAAAACCGTGGGCGTAGCCGACCTTGTCCGCGGGGATGATCCCCTTGTACTTGGACCAGGAATCAAGCGGATGAATGGCGGGGTATTTACGGGCGTCCGAGCGTTCGCGCGAAAGGCCGTGGAAAGCGCCGACAACTTTAAGCGTCGCCTGGGTGACGGGTTCTTCAAAGTTGCCGCCCGCGGGGCTTACCGTTCCGCCTATGGTAACCGATCCTACGGAACCGTCGCGGAGCCGCACAAGACCGGCCCTTTCGTAGAAGCTTGCGATGGTGGATTCAAGGTACGCGGGGAACGCTTCCTCGCCGGGTATTTCCTCGAGGCGGCCCGACATTTCGCGCATCGCCTGCGCCCAGCGGCTTGTTGAATCCGCCAAAAGGAGGATGTTAAGCCCCATCTGCCGGTAATATTCGGCCAGGGTAACGGCGGTGTACACCGACGCCTCACGGGCGGCGACGGGCATGGAAGACGTATTGCAGATGATGACGGTCCGTTCCATGAGGGAGCGGCCCGTTCTGGGATCCAGGAGTTCGGGGAATTCCTTGAGGGTTTCAACAACCTCGCCGGCCCGCTCGCCGCAAGCCGCGAGGATCACGATGTCAACGTCCGCGTGGCGGCTTGTGATCTGCTGAAGCACGGTCTTTCCGGCGCCGAAGGGTCCGGGGATACAGTAGGTGCCGCCGCGGGCGACGGGGAAGAAGGTGTCTATAAGCCTGACCCTCGTTACCATGGGTTCTTCCGGCTTGAGCCGTTCCTCGTAGCAGTCTATGGGCCGTTTGACCGGCCAGTGGAAGCTCATCGAAACGGGGACCGTGTTTCCCTTTTCGTCGGTAAGCTCCGCTATGATCTCCCGAATGGTATACGAACCCGCGTCTTTGATTGAAGAGACGGTATAGCTTCCGTAAAGGCCGAAAGGAACCATGATCCGGTGGGTAAAGGCCCCTTCGGGGACGGTCCCCAGCGTATCGGCCCGTTCCACCGTGTCGCCCGCTTTAACGGCCGGGGTAAAATTCCACCTGGTATCGACAGGCAGAGGATCGAGGTACACGCCCCGTTCCAGAAAATAGCCCGCCGCCTCGGCAAGTTTGGGCAGGGGGTTCTGGAGGCCGTCAAAAACCTGGCCCAAAAGGCCCGGCCCTACTTCGACGGCGAGCATGTCCCCCGAATATTCAACTTCATCCCCTACGGATATGCCCCGGGTGATTTCAAAAACCTGGAGCTGGGAAATTTCCCCCCTGATCCGTATCACCTCGCTCTTGAGCCGTTTGCCGGCAACGTTGACATAGCCTACTTCGTTCATGGAAACGGCGCCGTCAAAACGGACGCTGACCATGTTGCCGTTGACGGCTGTTACAGTTCCCTTGGTTCCTGTCATTTCGCTTCTCCCATAATGGATGCGTAAAGTTCTTTATATTCGGCAAAACCTTCTTCCGTCCTGAAGCAGGACCGCCGCTCCATGAGGAGAAGCTTGAGAAGGTACGCGTAAACGGTATTCACGCTGAAATAAGAAAGCCCCTGGAATTCTTCGATCGCCTTCCACCGCGCCCCGTCGAGAAAGATTTCCGCCTCAAAGGGTGAATCCATGGAAGCCGCGGCTTTGGCCGCCGCCGCGGCCCCGGCGGGATACGCGGGGACGTCTGCGGGGCCTTCCCGTCTGAGTTTCGCCGCCCGGTGTTTTGCCAGATTGACCCTCAACGTCTTCTCCCATTCATTCCACTTTGAAATAAAAGGTGAAGCCGCATCGCCTTTAACGCTGAAAGGATCAAGGGCCAGGCAGGGAAGAAGCGCGGCGTCCGCGGCGCTGAGTCCGCCCCGACAGAGTTCCCTGAAACGCCCCGAACTCATGGGCGGCGCTTCACCGTAACTGAGGGAAGGAAGCTGGGCCATGAGAAAATAATAAGCCATCAATCAGCTCCGGACCGCGCTTTTGAGTATCCCCGCAAGCCGGGGGTTAAGATAGGCGGAAAGAAGTTCCGCCACCGCTTCGGCCGAAAAATCGTAATAGGCCGAACCGTCCTTGTTTGCGATACGGAAACCGGCGGCAAGGCTCCGGTCCGATTTAAGTTCAACGCCCTTTGAAAGTTCGGCGGAAAGATTTCCCTTGAAAAACGCCTCAAGTTTGGAAAGCTGCCCTTCCGGAAGGATCACATCGAAGGAGCCTTCCCCGCCCGCCGCCCATGACTTTACCAGATCGGGAAGCACCGCCTTGAGCGTATCCTCTCCGTAGGAAGCTGAAACACCCTGTTCGACAAGTTTGTCCAGAAGACCCTGAATTTCGCCCCTGAAAGCCAGAACCAGGTTGCGGGAAGCCTGTTCCAGCGCCGCCGTTCCCGCCTTTTCAAAACGTTCGGCGTCGGACTTCGCCCTGGAAACAAGGGACTCCGCTTCCTTTTTGGCAAGCTCCACGATGCGTTTTGCTTCTTCTTCGGCCTGCGAGGTAAGCCGGGCGGCTTCCCGGGAAGCGGTTTCTATCCCGTCTTTTTTTATCTTGTCAATGAGTTCCTGAAGCTGGATATCCATGATCCCCTCTTTTGCCGTTACTCCGGCAGTTCTAAAATATATTTAAGGATTTTCCTGATTTTCCGCGCGATGATTTCACCTACCGCTTCCGGGTCTTCCCATTCTTCCGCTTTTTTCTTTAAGGCGTCGCCGACATGCTGCGCAAGGACGTACACATCCGGGTAATCGGCGCCCTTGACCGCATCGACAAAGGGAAGCAGGGATTTAAGGCCTGATATTTCCCGGGAAAGGAGGGCGCCGTTTTCGTTGAAAACATAATTGGTTATTTCGCCCTTTTCAAGCCTTTCCTTGAGGCGGCCGGAAAGCTGTTCCAGACCTTCTATGCTGTCCTCAAGTTCAGCCCGCATGAGCGTAATAAACAGTTTTCTCTGCCCCATGTTATTCCTCTACATCCATACGTTTAAGTATAACAATATTCAACGCGCTTTCAAATCTTTATTTACCAGTCAAAGGCAAAAACCGCTTTTTCGTGGTAATCCTTCCCCGGCCCGAAAACCGCGGGCGGAAATTCCGGCCTGTTCGGCGTATCGGGAAAATGCTGGGTCTCAAGGCAGAAACCGGCGTGTTTGTTGTAAACGGAGCCTGCTTTGCCGGCAACCCCGTCAAGAAAATTCCCCGTGTAGAACTGCACCCCCGGCTGCGTGGTAAAAACCCGCATACGGCGGCCGGAAACCGGATCGGAAACTTCCGCGCAGGGCCTGAGTTTTCCCGCTTCCCCCTCAAGGGCAAAACAGTGATCGTAGCCCCCTCCGGCGGCGGCGGCGTCTTTTTCTATACTTTTACGGGTTCTGAAATCAAAGGGGGTGTTTTCCACGGGAACAAGTTTTCCCGTGGGGATCAAATTCTTGTCTACTTCAACATAGAAAGAAGAATGGAGGAGCGCTTCATGGGAAAGTATGCCCCCGTTTCCCTCCCCCGCCAGGTTAAAATACGAATGATTGGTCAGGTTTACCGGAGTGGGAGCGTCCGAACGGGCCTCGTAATTGGCGATGATCTCGTTGGATTTGGTAAGGCCGTAGCTGACGACGGCCTTGAGATTTCCGGGAAACCCTTCTTCCCCGTCGGGGCTTTCCAGTTCAAACCGGACAAAAACCCCGTCTTTTTCTTCATAGGACTCGGCTTTCCAGCGGAGTTTGTCGAAGCCCCGCCTTCCCCCGTGAAGGGAGTGCGATCCGTCGTTTTTATACAGGGTGTAGACCCTGTCGTTCAGGGAAAAACGGGCGTTCCCGATACGATTGCCGAAACGGCCTACGGTGGCGCCGAAATAGGGCTTGTTGCAGGCGTAAGGGGAAAAGTCCGAATAACCCAACAAAACGTCTTCCGTCCGCCCCTTTTTCGAAGGAACCAGCAGGGAAATCCAGACTGCCCCGTAATTTGTCAGGGAAAAGCTCAAATCCCCCGCTTTGAGGGTATAAAGATACACTTTTTTCCCGTTTGAAAGGATTCCAAAAGTCTTTTTGCTTATCCGCATTCCAAACCTCCTCGGATCCGAAAAAATTATCTTACGAATGATAATGCCGAACGGAAAAAAAGTCTATTGGACGCGCGCTATAAGCCGCCCGGTTGCCCGCCGGGCGCCGGGATTAAAATCCGGCGGGCTTTAACCGCCGGACGCCGGGGTTTCGCGGCCGCAAAACCGCGGTTTTACGGGGAATTTGCCCGGAAACTGAAGTTTCCGAACAACCCTGTTAACCGGCGCGGGAATTTGTTAGTATATAAAAATGGGGATTTTCGACAGGCTCGGCGGCGTAATCAAAAGTTATCTTAACGCCGAAGACGAACGTATTTTCGACCGGCGGTTCCAGAGCGAGGATCCCGATGTAAACGCGGCCTTTGATGAACTTAACGACTATTTGAACCGCGGGAAAGGCCCGAATCCGCGGGCCGAAAGACGCGCCGCCCCGCTTCCCGAATCCGTCAGGGCCGATTTTGCCGAACTCGGCCTTCCTCCGGGCGCCTCGGGCGCGGAATGCAGGGACGCCTACAAGAAGCTGCTCAAAATTCACCATCCGGACAGGCATGCAAATCATCCGGGAAATTTCAAAAAGGCTACCGAAAAGACGGCGCGCATAAACGCGGCCTACGACAGGATAGAAGAATGGCGGAAGGAAAAAACCTAGCGGTTTGCCGCGCTCCGCGCATAAATCCTGAAAAAACGCCGGCGGCGGTCAGGCGGTTTTTTACGCTGCAAACTGCCCATAAACCGTGGTTTTTGCGGTACAAAGCGGCGCAAAACCCGCAAGCGCGGCGGGCCGCCTCCTATTCGACGACGGTTACCTTATAGGCCCGGTAGCGGGGCTGTTCTTCCCTTTTGCTCCGTTCTTCGTCGGCTTCCACGGTGTATTTTACCCTCATGCCCGTCTGCAATTCCGCAAAATCCCTGTTGGTAACGGTGCTGTAATGAAAAAATATGTTGTTTCGTTCTTCGTCTTTGATAAAACCGAAACCATTTACATTGATGCTGAGTATGGTGGAGGCATACTCCGTCATTTTTTCCGGTTCCTCCGCGTTTCCGGAACCGTTTTTTAT
>JAITJV010000097.1 GCA_031278755.1 Treponema sp.
GATACAGTATACGCCTTTGACTACCAGATTACCGATGAACTTAAAAAGCTGGCTGGCGAATATCCCGCGTTAACGTATCACCACTGCGATATTTCGCAGGACAGGAATGTTGCTGACGCCACGGCCGGGATACTTAAAAAGGAGAAACATCTGGATTACCTGTATAATATTGCGGGTATATTCATCTTTGAAGAACGGGTCGGCTTGGCGGAAACTGACATTGACAAGTGTATGCTCATGTATAATGTTAACGCTCTGGGGGCGGTGAGGATGACCAAAGCCCTGTGGTCACTTTTGCGTAAAGGCAGCGTGGTTGTCAATGTCACGTCGGAATCAGGCAGTGTCGGCGCCATGCGGCGGGTACAGGAATACGGCTACAGCATGTCAAAAGCGGCGGAAAATATGTTTTCCAAGATTCTCTCCAATGAGCTTTGGGGAAAAGACGCAAGGGTAATGTGTTTTCATCCCGGATGGCTGCGTACCGCCATGGGGGGGCCCGCCGCGTTTGAGAGCGACCGTTCTGTTTCTCCTGATGTCAGCGCCGGGAATATTGTTAACACCATACTTAACATCGATAAGATTCCCCGGGATCAGATGTATATGCAACACACCGGTGAAATTTTGCCTTGGTAAAAATTACGCCCGAAAATCCAAACCTAACCGGGCTATTGAACAAGTTCATTGATGAAGCAAGGCGGGTGTTTGAAAACCTGCCTGTTCCAAAAAAACGTCATGCGGTGTTACCAGACGAACCTTATGTGTGCCTTCAACTGTTGTAAAATACCGAAAAGGAGGATGGATTATGGACGCAAAAGAAGAATTTGAACGGCTCGGCGCGGAGGAGGAAGAACTCGCGTTTAAAAGTTTTTCCCGGCGTGACGCGTGGAATCTGGGTTCGCTGATAGTGGAGAAAACAAAAAACAACCCCCAGCCGCTTGGTCTTGAGATTTATCTGGGCGGACTGCTTGTGTTCAGGTATTTTCCCGCCGGCGTTACCAGGGATCACGAATTATGGCTTTCGCGGAAAAAACGGACCGTTGAACTGCGGGAAATGAGCTCCCTCCGCATGAAACGGATGGCGGAAAAAAACGGCAGCAGCATCAGCGACTGGAAACTCGATCCGAACGATTATTTCCTTGGCGGAGGCGGCTATCCGGTAAACATAAAAAACACCGGCATGATAGGCGTCATTTTGGCGACCGGAACAAACGACATTGACGAACATAACGCCATTGTCGGGGCCGTGCGGGAATACCGGGCGTCTCTGGGATATTCCTGAAAAAGGGAAATTTTGGCAGGAGGTTTTATGACGTTTCCAAGAACAACGGTGGCGGGGATTTCCCTGCCGAGGATGCTTATCGGATCAAACTGGATGTTCGGGTGGAGCCACACCGGGCACGCGGCCGATACCTTTATCAAGGAATATCACGCGGCGGCGGAAGCGACTTTTTCGGTCATCAGCGTATTTCTTGAATACGGCATCGACGCCTGGATGGCGCCTTTTACCGTAAGCGGCGTGTTCATTGACAGGGTCAAAGAGATACAGGACAGGCTGGAAAAAAAACTGATACTTATTGATACGCCGATAGTCAATGTGGATGACAACGCCGCGGCGCGGAAAGAAACGCAGGCGGTTTTCAGGAAAAGCAGGGAGCTTGGGGCGTCTTTCTGCATGCTCCACCACGCCAGTTGCGAGCAGCTTGTGAACAAAAACAGGAAAACCATGGACAGGCTCCCGGATTATCTGGACATGATACGGGAACTGGGCATGAAGCCCGGCCTTTCCGCCCACATGCCGGAGGTGATACAGTACGCCGACCTTAACGGGTATGATGTGGAAACATACATACAGATCTTTAACTGCCTTGGATTTATGATGCAGGTGGAAATAGAATCCGTCATCCGCGTTATCCACGAGGCCAAAAAACCCGTGATGACGATCAAGCCGATGGCCGCGGGCCGCGTAACCCCCTATGTGGGCCTGACCTTTAACTGGAACGTGCTCAGGGAAAAGGACATGATAACCTGCGGCTGCCTTAACAAATACGAAGCCGGGGAAGACATTGAAATTTCCCTTGCCGCGCTTGAAAAGCGGCTGCCCAGGCTGGAAGGCCGCGACAGTCCCGCGAAACAAAGCATCGTAAAATAAGGCTGTCCGGAAACGCTGTTTCCGAACAACTCCAATCGGCGGTAGTTGACAACGGGCGGCGGTAGAAGTAAACAGAAAGAAAACAAAAGGAGAAATGATATGAAAGATACAATCGCATGGGCGTTTGCCGGGACCGGAGGCATTACCAATTTGTTTATCACGGGGCTTAAGGCGGCCAGGGGGGCGAAACTTCTTGCGGCGGCGTCCCGTTCCATGGATACGGCGCGGGCCTTCGCCGCCCGTTACGGCGTGGAAAAAACATACGACAATTATGACGACATGGTGAACGATCCCGCCGTTGACGTGGTTTATATAGGAACGCCCCATACCCTGCACAAGGACATGGCGGTAAAGGCCCTGCGGGCAAAAAAGGCCGTTCTCTGCGAGAAGCCCGTGTGCATCAACAGCGCCGAATTTTCGGAGATCGCCGCCGCCGCCAGGGAAAACCATGCGTTTTTTATGGAAGCCATGTGGACCCGTTTTGTGCCCCCCGTGCGCAAAGTCAGGGAATGGCTTTCGGGCGGCCTCATAGGCGAACCGAAAATGGTGCAGGCGAATTTCGGTTTCCGCGTGCAGTGGGATCCGAAAGGCAGGCTTTTGAACCCCCTGCTCGGAGGCGGCGCGCTTCTTGACGCGGGAGTATACCCCGTTTCATTTGCGTCAATGGTGTTCGGCCCCGCGCAGCCTGACAAGATCGCCGCCGTACTCCAGCTTGGGGAAACCGGCGTTGACGAGGAATGTACCGCGCTCATTTCCTGGGGCGGCCCCCGTATCGCCTCGGTAGGCGCCGCCGTAAGGACCGCCCTGACAAACGATGCGTGGATTTCAGGCAGCGAAGGCCGCATTCATGTGCCCGGTTTTGTATTTGCCCACAGCGCCGATCTTGAAGTATACGGCAAGTACGCCTATCACTATGAAGGCGAATTCCTTTCCAACGGCTACAACTACGAGGCCGAAGAAGTGATGAACTGCATCCGGGAAGGAAAGACCGAAAGCGCCGTCATGACCCTTGATGAATCTGCGCTTATCATGAAGATCATGGACGAAATACGCGCCCAGGGAAAGCTTGCCTATCCGGGAGAGAAATAAGGCGCGGAAAGCCCCGGCGGATATTATTCCCGGACATTCTATGAATGTTAGAGTTCAGCTTTTTCATAAAAAGCTGAAGTTTTTAGAGGTTCCCTTGATATTTACTGCTTACAAGTCCGCCAAGGCGCCTTAACCCCTCTTGTATTTTGTCTCCGGTGATAAAAGAGTAACTGAGGCGTAAAAAATTGGAAGATGCGTTTCCGGCAAAGAAAGGAGCGCCCGGTAAAAAGACTACTTTAATATTTTTTGCGGCTTCATGGAGGAGTTCGGAGCTGTCAATCTCCGGCCTTAATTCCATCCAGACGAAAAAACCGCCTGCTGGATGCGTATAAATTACTTCTCCGGGGAAAAATTCACCGATGCACTTCAATACAAGATCCCTTCTTGATCGGTAAAGACTCCTTATTTCTTCGATATGCTTCTCAAGGTTATAGTTC
>JAITJV010000153.1 GCA_031278755.1 Treponema sp.
GCGGCCACTCCTTTTCAGACCATTCCCACATATGTGGAACTTGCAAGGGAATACGCCGGCATAGGCGCCGATTCCCTTGCGATCAAGGATATGTCGGGCCTTCTCAAGCCCTACGACGCCTATGAACTGGTAAAGGCGATCAAGAAAGAAGTGGATCTTCCCATGGAAATTCACTCCCACGCCACCACCGGCATGTCGGTGGCCACGCTGACCAAAGCCGCCGAAGCCGGAGCGGACATCCTTGATACGGTGATTTCTTCCCTTTCCATGGGCACAAGCCACAGCCCCACCGAAACAATGGTGGAAATTTTCAGGGGCACCGAATATGATACGGGCCTTGACATCAACCTTCTTCTGGAAATCGCGACCTACTTCCGCGAAGTGCGTAAAAATTACAGGAAATTCGAATCCAGCTTCATCGGCGCCGATACGCGTATCCTTGTTTCACAGGTTCCCGGCGGCATGCTTTCCAATCTGGAAAGCCAGCTCAAGGAACAGGGCGCTTCCGACAAGATAGACGCGGTGCTCAAGGAAATTGCCGTCGTCCAGAAGGATTTCGGCTATCCGCCGCTCGTTACTCCCACAAGCCAGATCGTGGGAACCCAGGCGGTATTCAATGTGCTGTTCGGCCGCTACAACAGGCTTTCAGGCGAGTCAATGGATCTGCTTGCCGGTAAATACGGCGCCTGTCCCGCTCCCAAAAACCCCGACGTGGTCAAGAAAGCCCTCGAA
Source organism: Treponema sp. (assembly GCA_031278755.1). GTDB lineage: Bacteria > Spirochaetota > Spirochaetia > Treponematales > Breznakiellaceae > JAIROE01. The sequence goes on from JAITJV010000153.1 coordinate 733, forward strand.
GCCCTTAAGATGGACCATGAGATCACCCACAGGCCCGCCGACGACATTCCCAACGAATATGCCAAACTTGAAGAGGAAACAAAAAAACTTCTGGGCGTTCCCGAAGCCGCCGTGGAAGACGTATTGACGTACGCCATGTTCCCCAAGGTCGCCCCCGACTTTTTCAAAAAGCGTTCCCGGGGTCCCGTGGTGTTCAAGCCCGAAGACGACGCCCCGGCGGCCGCGAAGGCAGGTTCGGGAGAAGCGGCGCGGTACACGGTTAATGTAAACGGGACGAATTACAACGTAGTGGTTGCGCCTGCGGGAACTGTCGCTGTTACGGCCGCCCCCGGCGGCGCGGCGCCCGCCGCGGCGCCCGCCGCGGCCGCCGGAGGAGACCCCGGTCCCGCGCCTGTCGCCGGAACCGTACTCCGTTATTCCGTCGAAGAAGGCGCGGAAGTCTCGCCCGGAACGACGGTGCTTATCATCGAATCGATGAAGATGGAACTGGAAATAAAATCCACCGCGGGAGGCAAAATACATTTCCTTGTGCCGCCCGGCACGCAGGTCGCTTCCCAGCAGCCCGTCGCGGAAATTTTGGGGGCGGGGATTCCCGCGCCCGTACAGGCGGCGCCTTCCGAGGCCGCCCCGGCCGGCGAGGCTTCCGCCGCGGCGCCTTCAGGCGGCGGCACGGTGGTTCCCGCGCCTGTCGCCGGAACACTGCTCCGTTATGCGGTAAACGAAGGCGCCCGTGTCGCTTCGGGCGACACGGTGGTGATCATCGAATCGATGAAGATGGAGCTGGAAATAAAGGCGACTGCGGCAGGTACGGTCCGTTTCCTTGTGCAGCCGGGCGCCCAGATCGCTTCCCAACAGCCCATTGCGGAAATAAGCTGACGTAAAAAGGATATAAACATGATTGAGCTGAAAAAGAACCCTCTCCTGGTTACCAAAATATGCCTTGTCATTATCGCGGGCGCTTTTGTATTTTCCTTTATGCCGCGCCCGGCGGCGCAGCAGGCGGTTTCAACCGACGATCTTCCTTCTTTCAGGAACCTGGAGGGCATTATCCCCAACAGCAGCGATATACCCCGTGTTTCCCTCAAGAGATTTATCAGCAACATTGCGGAAACAACGGGTATATTCAAATTCCTGACGGACAGCACGCCCAAGAAGACCCCCGCCAATGTTGACATTACGATCTTTGGCTGGCAGGAACTCCTGATGATCGCCGTCGGTTTTCTTGTTGTGTACCTTGGAGCGGTAAAGGGTTTTGAACCGCTGCTCCTCATTCCCATAGGTTTCGGCGTCATCTTTGTCAACATTCCCGTTGCGGGCATGGGCGAAGCGGGGCATCTGCTTGCCGACGGCACCCGGGAAGGCCAGGGCTTTCTTGATGTTATCTACAAAGCCGGCGTCGGAAATGAATTTTTCCCGCTGATCATCTTCATGGGCATAGGGGCGATGACCGATTTCGGCCCCCTCATCGCGAATCCCAAGACGGCGATACTCGGGGCTGCGGCGCAGTTCGGTGTTTTTGCCACGCTTTTCGGCATTTCGATTGCCAATTACCTTCCCGGCGTCGCCTTTAATCTCAGGGAAGCCTGTTCCGTGGCTATCATAGGCGGGGCGGACGGCCCCACGACGATCTACATCGCGGCAAAGCTCGCCCCCCATCTCCTGGCGACGGTGGCCGTGGCGGCCTATTCATACATGGCTCTGGTTCCCATCATACAGCCGCCGATTATGAAGGCGCTTACCACAAAGCATGAACGGCTTATCAAGATGAAGCAGTTGAGGCCCGTTTCAAAAAGGGAAAAGGTTATTTTCCCCATCGTTGTTTTTGTATTGACCATATTCCTCATCCCCGCCGCCGCCCCTCTTATCGGCTGCCTTATGTTCGGCAACTTCATACGGGAATGCGGCGTTGTGGAACGGCTTTCCAAAACGGCCCAGAACGAGCTTATGAATATAGTGTCCATGTTTCTTTCCCTGGGCGTAGGCAGCCAGATGACGCCTGAAAAATTTCTCAACCCGTCGTCCCTTATTATTGTATTAATGGGGCTTTTCGCCTTCGGCATTGCAACGGCCACGGGGCTTCTGGTTGCCAAAATTATGAATCTTTTCCTCAAGGAGAAGATCAATCCCCTTATCGGCTCCGCCGGTGTTTCCGCCGTGCCTATGGCGGCCAGGGTCGCAAACAAGGTGGGCCTTGAAGAAGATCCGGGGAATTTCCTCCTCATGCACGCCATGGGACCCAACGTCGCGGGTGTTATAGGCACGGCCATTGCCGCGGGCGTCATGATAGCGGTCTACGGAGGCTGAGCCCCGGGAACGCTTTAAGGCTTCCCGCCGCGGCTTCCGGTTTTGATGAAAAGATTGTCATACCGCTGCACCCTGCTTGCCTGTTATGCGGGTTACATTACCCAGGCTGTAGTAAACAACCTGGGGCCTCTTCTTTTTCTTACGTTTCAACGCCAGTTTTCCGTATCGCTTGGAAAACTGGCCCTGCTTATTTCGCTTAATTTTGTCATACAGCTCCTTGTTGATCTTGCCGCGGTAAAATTTGTTGACAGGATAGGCTACCGGGCCGCCGCGGTAAGCGCCCATATTTTCTGCGCGACAGGCCTTGTTCTTATGGGAATTCTTCCCTTTGCGCTCCCCGATCCCTACATAGGCCTTGCCGCGGCGACGGTGATCAACGCGCTCGGCGGCGGCCTTCTTGAAGTTATCGTCAGCCCCATCGTGGAAGCCCTTCCGACCGAAAACAAATCCGCCTCCATGAGCCTTCTCCATTCGTTTTACTGCTGGGGCTATGTCGGGGTGGTGGCGCTTTCAACCTTGTATTTTACCTTAATTGGAACGGAAAACTGGCGCCGGCTTCCCATGCTGTGGGCCGCCGTCCCCCTTGGAAACATCTTTTTATTTTCCGCCGTTCCGATGAAAAGCCTTGCGGGCGGCGGTGAAACGGCGGTTTTTCCCATCCGCTTTTTGTTTTCAAAAAAGGTCTTTGTGGTTCTTTTTATCATGATGACAGCTTCGGGCGCTTCGGAGCAGGCGATGTCCCAGTGGGCTTCCCTTTTTGCCGAGGCGGGCCTTGGAGTTTCAAAGACCCTGGGCGATCTTTTGGGACCCTGCGCCTTTGCCGTTCTCATGGGCCTTTCCCGGGTGTTCTTCGGCGCGCAAAGGTCGGAATTGAAGCTGGAACGCAGCCTTTTCGGCGCGGGCTGCCTCTGTCTTGCCAGCTACTTTATTACCGTATTTTCTCCCGCGCCCCTTCTTTCCCTCGCGGGCTGCGCGCTCTGCGGTTTGAGCGTGGGGATCATGTGGCCGGGAACCTGCAGCCTCGCGTCCAGGATT
>JAITJV010000191.1 GCA_031278755.1 Treponema sp.
GTTTTTCCGGCATAAAAGCCGCCGCTTGCAGTATTGCTCAATAGTGAAAGTCGCCGTGATAAGGCAATACCGGCTTAAAGCGTCCTCCCGGTCATCAAGGCCCAGAACGGCCTTGAAATCGGCCAGGGGGATAAGCGTATGCAGGGGGGCATCCGGCGCCCCGTTTCCGTGTTCCATGCCCCAAAGGTAAACCCGCTAAAGCGGTCAATAAATGGGACAAACCTGCAAAATGAGGGAAATTTAAAATATGGACCTTGTTTGCGCCGGAAAATTTCCGCTATTTCCGTTGCCAACTCTTGCTATATTGCCACTCAAAACATCATGCTTACCGCTCATTCGCTTGGCTTGGCTCCTGTATGATGGTCCACATGGAAAATACCTTCGATGCTAAACCACATTATGCGGATTGTCAGCACATACGCTATATATAGCGTTATAGAAAAATGACACACTATATATAAGATACTCCTCTGAATGACCATAAAAATCAAAAAAAGATGAAAAATTTTGAAAATTTCTATTGACCGAAACGGTCAATGTGTAGTATAATGGTATTAACCGATTCGGTTAATGGAGGCACACATGGCTGACACGGATAATATGGACAAATTCAAAGAACTGCCGGAAGAAAAACAGGCGGCGATTCTCACTGCCGCGCTCAAAAGTTTTGCCAAACACGGATACCGGAAGGCGTCGATGAACGACATCGCGATGGCCGCCCATATTTCAAAGGCCCTTCTGTTTCACTATTTCGGCACAAAGAAGGACCTGTATGCCTATCTTATTGAGCATTGCAAGCGGGTTATTTTAGGGGGCATAGACTTTGACCGCATCTTTGCCGTTGATGATTTTTTTGAACGCTTGAGACTCGGGACGGAACTGAAAATAGCGCGGCTCAAGAAATACCCCTATGTTTTCCAGTTTGCCGTAAGCGCCTTAAGCGAGACGGACGAAGAGGTAAAAAATGAGAAAAACCGCCTTATGTGGGAGAACGATAAAAACTTTTTGAATGCGTTACAACCCAAGCACACCGCCCAATTTAAGAAAGGAGTCGATATATCCCTTGTCGTGCGGATCATCTCTCTCGTGGCCGATGGGTACGCCGCCACCGCGATGTCCGATGAGAATCTTGATTTTGACGGTCTGTTTGATGAATTAAACAGGATTTATGATTTTTTCAAGAAACATCTTTACAAAGAAGGAGAAGAAGCATGATTAACGTGGAAAATTTACAAAAAACTTACCGCACGGGAAAGATCGAATTTGAGGCCCTCAAAGGCGTTTCTTTTAACATCGGAAACGGGGAGTTTAGCGCCCTGGCGGGGGCCTCCGGTTCGGGCAAGACAACCTTGCTCAACCTGATTGGCTGCCTCGACTCGATTACGGCGGGGGAAGTCTTGATTGACGGGGAGGGCATCGCCGGTCTGGACAGGAAAAAACGGAACCATATCCGGCAAACCAAAGTGGGTTTTATTTTTCAGGCGTACAACCTGATTCCGGTGCTTACCGCCCGTGAAAACGTCGCTCTGGCGCTGGAGATTCAGGGCGGTATGGGCAAGGCGGAAATCACCGGCAGGGTTGACGCGATGCTGAAGGAGGTGGGGCTTGCCGGCATGGAAAAACGGAAACCCGGCGAAATGTCCGGCGGACAGCAGCAGCGGGTTTCGATTGCGCGGGCTCTGGTAAAAGAACCGCCCCTCGTTCTGGCTGACGAACCTACCGCAAACCTCGATTCAAAAACATCGGAGGAGATACTTGAACTCATGGCGGAATTGAACCGGAAGCGCCGGACGACCTTTCTTTTTTCCACCCACGATCAACTGGTTATGAAATACGTTACGCGGCTTATCCATATCAAGGACGGGCTTATCCAGAAGGACGAAACAAAAAAACAGGGGGTAACGGCATGAGCGCGGCTTTTGTTCGTATGCCCGTGATGGCATGGAAAAATCTGTTCCGGTATAAGGCGCGCAGTAGCATTACCGCGTCCGCAATCGGCGTAGGCGTCATGTTTACGGTGTTTTTGGCCGGTCTCCTGTATGGTATGCAGCTTGATACCGAACGCAATCTGCGCTGGAACGAAACAGCCTCGGCAAAAGTATTTGCCCCCGGATATTTTGCCGAACGGGACAGCTATCCCCTTGACTACCTTATCCCCAGGGACGAACAGGAGGCTATCGCCGCCCTTATTGCCAACACCGCTGCGGAGACCGGGATCCGTATCACCCAAACGCCTAGGGTGGTAATTTCGGCGGAGGCTTATTTCGATGTTAATTCCGAAATTACCGCCTCCACCACCGTTGTGCTCGCGGGGGTCAAATCGGAAGGCGATGAATCGGTTTTCCGCATAAAAGAAAACGTGGATCGCGGCCAATGGCTCAGCACCGGCGGCGCGGGTATTGTCATAGGCAACAGCCTGGCAAGCGATATGAACGCGGAACCGGGCGATACGGTGGTGATCGAATGTCATGGCCTGGGCGGTTTTTTGCAGGCAATAGAAGCGCCCATTACCGGCATTGTTGTTACCGATGACAACATTATTAACAGCGGATGGGTCTTTATGGATCTGGAATATCTTGACGCGCAGCTTGAACTTGAAGAACACATCACCGAGTTGGATATTGCCATCCCCGAAACCGCGAATTTTGAAAAGACATCTGTGGCGCTTAAGGCGGCGCTATCCTCTATGGCGAATAACTTTGAATTTTACACTTGGCAGGAGCTTGCGGAGGATATTCTGGCGCTCATACGCACGAAAAGCAGCGGGAGCGGCATGATTCTTTTTTGTGTGTTGATCGTCGCTGCGGTGGGTATTATCAACACCATGCTCATGGCGGTAATGGAACGCAAGAATGAGATCGCCATGCTCCTCTCTTTGGGTTACGCAAAGGGAATTATCCGGATGCTATTTCTACTGGAAGGCTTATTCATAGGACTTATCGGAAGCGCTGCAGGGTTCATCGCGGGGGCGGCGGTAAATCTGTTTTTTGTGGTCCACGGCCTTGATATGTCGGCGGCTTTCCAGGGGATTGATATGGGATATCGCAGTACCGGCGTTTTCCGGTCAGCCTGGGATTTTACGATCATGGGATCCTGCGTCATCGGTGCAGTCCTTGTTTCGGCTTTAGCGGCATTTTTCCCTTCGGGAAAAATAGTGAAAAAAGAAATCGCGGAAATATTCCGCTCGGCGTGAGGTCAACATGAAAATACTATCTATGGCGGTACGGAACCTGAGCCGTAACCGGCGGCGTACCATTGTTTCCGGTGTTTCGGTGGGCATTGCC
>JAITJV010000196.1 GCA_031278755.1 Treponema sp.
TTCATCGTATTCTCGCCCGTATTAATCGGAATGGCTGTAACGGTAGCTGCCGCTTATAGAAACAAGCAGGACCAGGCTGAACGGACGGTTGTACTTGTCCGCATTGTTTGTATAATACGTCCCGTTCGCGCTCCCCAGGACCATGGGAATCGCCGCCGATATCTGCACATGACGCACAGGATCAATGCTCAAGCCCGGAACCAGTTGAATGGAATTTTCATTCACGGAATAAAGACACTGGGTGAAAAAACGCAGGCCGAGAAAACCGGTATTGTACACCGCATTAAAGGCAAGGTTATAACCCTTTATAAAGGGAACCGTCTCCGCGTCCGTGAGATCGGTTTGTCGGTTGTACCACCGCCCGCCTGTTTCACCGTTGTAGAAGAATTCCCCGTTAAGGCGCAGCCTGTCGCCGAAAAAACTCCGTATCAAGCCTATATTGGCGGAAAACTTCGGATCCCCTATGGAAGCCAGGCCTTCCGCATAAATTTCGGTATTCCATATAGTGCTCTTGACGGAAACAAAGGTACGCATTGGCATTGCCTTTAAATAAAAAGCGCCTATGTCTACATCCGCCCAGGGGGAAGCCATATTAAGCTTGCCGCCGTATCCTATTTCTTCGGGCCGGGGACGGTTCATATTGACGACATATCCGTCCCGCGTCATGGCAAGGACTTCAAACCCGCCAATCCCGATGGGGATGTTTGCCTTGAAGATATAGGAGTCCCCGCCGCTTGATCCCGAAGGGAGTCTTGCGAGCAGATTGGTATAGGGAAAATTGGGGGAAAGCCCCCAGGTAAGAAAATATTTTCCCAAACGGAAATAGGCAAAATCGTACAAATTGTAATCAAGAAAAAGTTCGTTAACATCGAATGCAAAACCGGGAAATGAAAAACGGAAATCATTCTTGACCCGGAGATATTCGGAAAGCTGAAAATCAAGAACAAGGCCGGAATTCATGCCGGCGCCGACTATGTTTGAGAATTCAGCCTTTCTGGCCCCGTGCCAGGGCGTTTTATCCCAGCCGGGGGTAAATCCTCCAAAGAAAAAATAGTACGCTTCCAGGGAAAAACCCACCCGCCGCAAAAGGTTTGTAAGAACATTTCCGCCCGCCCCGGAACCTTGAGGCTCCTCTGCCGAAGGGGGGGCTTCTTCTCCTGAATCTTCCGCGGCCGGAAGAGGCTCGTCAAAAAGAGAATCCGGGTCCCTGTCCAGAAGATCCCTTTCCTGCGCCGGAACCCGAAAAAATGAAAAAAGAAACAGGAAAAAAAGCGCGGAGAAAAAGGCCGCTTTTCTGTTCCGCATTATTTGTTCACCGATTCCAGAAAGGTTTTTGAGAAAACTGAATCGGCTACTTTTTCAAACGAAGGCTTGTTTATGGTTATCTGCGTTCTCTCATTGACAAAACTGCCGTTAATCGATGCGCCGCGGAGTTCGTCAACAATAAGAATACGCCGGGGAACAAAACGGCGTCCTATGTGGTGATAATCGGGGATGGCCGTAGTCCGCAAAAGCTGGCCTGAAAGACTGTAGTCTTCGCTCTTTCTTATAAGCCCGTCCGTACTTATCCATATCTTCATCCTGGGATAGGTTACTTCGTTATTAACTGATTCCAGAGTCAAAACCCGGCAGTCAAAACGGCCCAGCGCCGCATTCCCGCCGCCCGTGATACGGTAATCGCGGGCCAGTGTGGATCGGGTAAAATCCGAATTCCGGGCGTTGGTATTTTGGAAACGTTCCGCGCTGGATGTTGTGTTAAAACGGCGGCTTTCGGGATCGTAAATCCACAGGGTATTTCCCTGCTTAAGATACCCCTGCCCCCGGCTGACCGCAGGCTGCATAACGATGATCACATAGGTTTCGCTGGAATCCCGCCGGAACACCCCCGCTACGGTGGTAGACCTTGCCTGACCGGGTTTATCCTGGACTATGGTATACTCGGCGGAAAAATCCGTATCGTAGTAACTTGCCAGGGCGTCCACCTGCTCAAGCAGTTCCTGATCGGAAACCGCCCAGAGAAAGGGAGAAACAAAAAACAAAATGACAAGAATTTTCTTCATCGTAATTAAACCACCGAAGGGCGCCGCCGTTACCGCTACAGGCCCTGCAGCATACGGGGCAGGGGGTTCCGGACGGAACGGAAAGCAGGCAGCCAGACGGCGGCCAGAAGCATGCAGAACACTGCCGCCACATTGACAAGCGTTGCCGGAACCCTGTACAGGGCCGTAAGCCGGCCGTCTTTCATGAAAATCTCAAAACCGGGGAACCAGGAAAAGGAAAGAAAGCCCAAACCCCAGACAATAACACGGGCTGTTATGAATCCGCCCGCAAGGGAAAAAATCCCCAGTCCAAGCGTTTCCAATACAAGAACATGCGCCACATCGGCTTCGTAAAAACCTATGGCCCGCATGGTCCCCAGTTCCTTCATCCTTTCATGCAGGATAAGCCTGAAGGTTACCGCCGCGCTGACAAGAATAATAAGAAGCATCATGATATAAAGAAAATAGGTAAGGATATTTATCGCATCAAGGAGTTCCGACACTTCGGAAAGAAGCACCGGGATGCTTGTTACAAAAAGCATTGTTCCCTGCCATTGTCTGCCTGCCTTACGGTCAAGTTCGGCCCTGCTCTTAACCAGGGGGCCTGTCCGGGCGCGTTTTTCAAGCTCCGCCTGAAGCGCGCGTTTTTTTTCTTCAATGTCCCGGCGATCGTTAAAATAAAAACCGATTGTGGAACATTCTTCTTCCCCAAGACCGAGGAACCTGTTCAACGACTGCCGGGAAACATAGGCCTTGTAGTAGCCAAAAATCGTAGAGTCATTTACTACTGCGGAAATGATGTACTGAGCGGTGTTTTTTTGCCCGGTTTCGGTCTCACCCTCAAGGGTGATGCTGTCGCCCCGCCGCGCGCCCAGAGCTTTCGCTACGGGAGCGGAAAGCACAATGCATTCGTCCCCTTCAAGAGGCGCAAGGGGAGTTTCGGCATAATCAATGCCGTTGAAATAGGACGCTTCGGCATCCCAGTCAACCCCGAGGACATATTTAAGGTTCGCCGCGGCGCCGTTAAAAAAAAGAAACCCGGTATTGCCAAAAAGGGTTCTTTTAACCGTGTGGTCAGGATAAAGCCGCGCGTCTCCGGCGGCCTGCATAACGGCAGCCGCATATTCGCCGCTGATGACTTGAGACGAAACGGGTTTGACATAACCCAAAACAACTATATCGCCCGCATAATGGGACTGGGAGGCGAAGTACACATTTTCGTACATCCCGTCCTTTACCGAAGTAATGACCGTAACAATGCCAAACCCGAAAACCAGAGCCAGAAAAAGAAAAAAATAACGCCGCCGGTACCGGTACAGATATGTCGCCGCAAGCTGCAGGATCTTTAGAATTTTCACGCTCAGCCCTGCCTGACCGCTTCCATGGGGTCTATGCGTACCGCAGTTTCTACAGGATAGAGCGAAGCGGCAAGCCCCAGGACCACCGCCGCCGTAAGGGAAAGCGCCGCCGTATCGGGGAAAAATACCAGGCTCACCGTTTCCCCTCCCAACAGGGAAGCAATAAGGGTATTGGGAATACGCAGATCAAGGGAATTGATGCAGCGGATAAAAACATAACCCCCGCAGACGCCCAGAAGACCGGCCAAAAACGCAAGAAGCCCGTTTTCACCAAGAACAAGACTGCGTATATAGGCGTCCTCCGCCCCTATAGCCCGGAGGGTTCCTATTTCCCTGGTACGCCTGAAAACAGAAATAAGGAGGATGTTTACCGATGCGATGATCCCCGCTACACTGACCAGGAACATCCCCGAATTGAAAAGAGCCTGTACCAAAAGAACGATGATCGCCGAAAATCCCGCGGCCGCCCGCCAGTTGACCGCCCGTACGCCGTAGGGGGCGAGTTTTTTATTCAGGGAAGCTATTACCGCCTGAGCGGGGAGGCCTTTTTTGAATTTCAGTATGATGAAATTCCAGTCTCCGCCGGCGGAGGGGATAACTTCTTCCTGATTTGAACTTAAAAAAGATGACAGTTTTTCCACCGAAAAACCGGCTTCGCCGGAAAATGCCCCGGCGGGATATTCACCCTCTCCGGCGGACGCGCCACCGAAGATCCCGTCCATGGAAACATCCAACAAATCCAGGGCTTCTTTATCAACTCCGGCGTCCGAAGAAGCCACCTGAATGGCGGCAAGAACCCTCGCCGTCTGGGGATCGACAAGGATCACTTCGTTCATAAACTGTCCGGGGTTACGGTACCTGAAAATACCGGTCAGGGGGACTTCCCGGATCTTGAAGCCTGTTTTTCCCGCGGAAGTAAAAAGCATAGGATCGCCCGCAACGGGGCGGACCCCGGTCTTTTGGGCAATACGGTCGGCCCTTTCCGCCGTTATCATTCCGCCGTATTCGCCTGAAGCAATAAAACGCCCTTCTTCCAGGGTTATCCCTTCAAAAAGGGGGAAATAGCTTCCGGCGTCAATGCCGGCGAGAAGCGCCGTTTCGCGGACCCCGGCAAAATCGAGGTACGCCTTGCACGAAACCTGGCTGGTAATGCCTGCGATTCCCGGTTCCGCCCGAACTACGTCCATAACGGCGGCATAGGCGGGCATTACAGGGATCGCAAAGAATTCGTCAATAACGGGGGTATTGGCCCCGAACAGATTCATGGTGATCTCTTCCGATTTCTGGATCACCGCATCGCCCGTCAGGCTTTCCGCAAAGGATTCATGAAGGCTCCGCTCCGATCTGCCGATAAGGCTGTTCCCTATAAAAAAAAGAAAGGTGATTACCGCGATAAGCAGAATAACAACAAAACTGTTCTTTTTGTTTCTGATAATATTGCGAAAAGCAATAAGAAAGATCATTACTGTATCTTCCGCCTTTGCTCCGATTCTACCGCTCCGTCCCTGAGGAAGATCACATGATCCGCCATTTCCCAGATATCAGGATCATGGGTTGAAAAGATAAAGGTAGTCCCGTTTTCCTTGTTCACTTTTTTCATAAGTTCAAGGATGCGTTCCCCGGTGGCCGAATCCAGATTGGCGGTAGGTTCATCGGCGATAACAATTTCGGGCCGCGTAACCAAAGCCCGCGCTATGGCGACCCGCTGCTGCTGTCCGCCTGAAAGTTCCGAGGGCAGATGCTTTTTCCTGTCCGCCAGCCCTACTTCTTCAAGCAGGCTGTCCACCAGATTCCGTCTTTCCCGCTTTGAACCGCCCTTCTTCGCGATAACCAGGGGCAATTCAATATTTTCAAACACATTAAGAACAGGAAGGAGGTTGAAAGACTGAAACACAAAGCCTATCAGTTCACGGCGCATCCGGGTAAGTTCCCGTCTGCCCAGGCCCGCGGCATCCCTGTTGCCGAACAGGACTTTCCCCTCTGTCGGCCTGTCGATAAGCCCCAGAATATTCATCAAGGTAGTCTTTCCCGATCCCGAAGGCCCCGCAACGGAGACAAAATCCCCTTCGCTGAGATTCAGGCTGATCCCTTTAAGGGCGTCAACGCTGATACGTCCCATGGGATAGGATTTGCGGAGATCTTGAAGGCGTATCATACGGACAAAACAGGACCTTTTCCATTATAACAATGGAATAATTGCAAAGATTGATTTTGAATAATCCCGCCGCCGCCGAAACAGGCTCGCCGGATTGTCGAACGCCATAAAATCTGTATCAGAAAGCACCATATCATATTCAGGTTTTCTTTACAACCCGGTAAGAAGAAAGTTGTTCATTTTTTGAACAAATAGCGCCGGGAGCCTTGCGGACGGTGTGAAATAAAGGGTATTGTAAGCGGGGAGTTTTGGATGAGTATACTTAGCGCCGTAATTCTGGGCGCCGTACAGGGGCTAACCGAGTTTTTGCCTGTTTCCAGCTCGGGGCACCTTGTGCTTCTGCAGAAAATATTCGGAATTGCGGAACCTGTCCTGTTTTTTGACACTATGGTTCATGCCGGCACTCTGGCGGCTGTTTTTGCCGTCCTCAGGCGGGATATTTGGAACATACTCCGCCGTATCATACAGCCCCTTACCGCTTATCTGATAATCGGTACTCTGCCGGCGGTGATCGCCGCCCTTCTTTTCAAGGATCATATCGAAAGGGCGTTTGCTTCGGGAAATTTCCTCGGCTTTGCGTTCCTTGGTACGGCGGGCCTGCTCGCCGCTTCGGAGTTCTTTTCCCGAAAAGCGGGGAAAGCGGCGGCGGGTGCGGCGGCCAGCGCCGTTCCGGCCAGCGCCGTTCCGGCCAGCGCCGGTACGCCTGCGGGGCGGCAGGGACCGTTTTCAGGTTGTACGGCGGCCGGCATGAAGTGGACGGACGCCCTTATCATAGGGATCTTTCAGGCGGTCGCCATTGTTCCCGGAATTTCGCGATCGGGGGCCACGCTTTCAGGATCGCTCTTCCGCAGGCTCGACCGCGATTTTGCCGCCCGCTTTTCCTTCCTCCTTTCCATTCCGGCGGTTCTGGGGGCGCTCGTTCTCCAGATAAAGGATATAGCGGGCGGCGCCGGTACTGCCGGCATTGGGGCGGCGCCCATAGCGGCGGGAACCCTCACCGCCGCTATAGCCGGCTTTTTCTCGGTAAAGCTCATGCTGAAAATAGTAAGGGAACGCTCCCTCGCCGGTTTTTCCGTATACACCGCGGTTCTGGGGATTCTTGTGCTGATCGAAGAATTCGGAACGCGCTTTTTCTTTTAACAAAAACGATGCGGCGGACGTGATTCGTGTTGAGGGTTTCATACCCCGCGGCCCTGCCGCGGTTATTAAAGTATGAAACCCGAATATAATAGAGTTGTTCAGAAACTTCAGTTTCTGAACAACTTCT
>JAITJV010000210.1 GCA_031278755.1 Treponema sp.
GAGATTATCAAGCCGCTTTTTATTGAAACGGACAAGCTCTACAAGGATCTGGAAAAATCCTACCCTTCCTACAGCGCCATAAACCGCAAATTGGGCGACGGTTATTACGGATGGGAAAAATACGCCCCCTTTGACAAGATCATCGTAACCTGTTCGATCGACCATATCCCCCCTCCCCTTCTTAAACAGCTTAAATCCGGCGGAATCATGGTGCTGCCTCTGGGGCCTCCGAGCCGTCAATATATCATGGAAGTTAAAAAGGAAGAGGCCGGAGACGGGTCCGTTACCCTGAACCGGCGCGATGTTTATAACGGGCTGCGGGTTAAATTTATTCCCTTCCGCAACGAATCGGGCAGCTCCTACAGCACTCCCGCGCCTGCCGGCGACGATTAAAAACGAAAAACGATCATTTAGAAAAATAATCGCTTAATTGTAGACAAAAACCACCCTTTCGGTTTATAATAGGATGAATCGTCCGATAATAAGAACGAGGAGTGTTATTTACCGCTATGGAGTGGTTGTTATTAAAGCAAAAACCGGCAAAACGCAGGCATTATTTCTTGAAAAGCAGGCGCATGCGTAATTTCCGTATAAATGCGCCGGATTTTTTATCATTAAGGTCCATTCCGGGGAGAATAAAGGATCTCCTCTGTGGTTTGAGCGGGCTTCTGTCCCATAATCCCCTGCTGCCCAAGGCCGTTTTTATAAGCTGCGGGGCTCTCCTGGGCGCCGGAGCGGTTTTTCTCGTCGCCTTTGCCCTCATGGCGCCGGAACTTCCCCCCGACAACATGGTTTCCGCCCTGAACCGCGCCGGTTACGTTTCCGAGCAATTCCCTTCCGACCGCGTTGTACTGCCTACGGAAGATAACGACTGGGCGGTTCTTTCCGCCTGGGACGATCGGCGCGGGGAGCAGACGGGAGCGGGAACGGCGGAGACGGATCGGACGGTTGATTTTGAGTACTCCATACGGCCCAAAGAGACCCTTTCGGAAATCGCCTATGCGTACGCCATTCCCCTTGAAGTTTTGGCCTACTATAACCGCATCACCAATCCAAACAGAATACGGGAAGGAACCGTTATAAAGATCCCGTCCCTGGACAACCAGAAAGCGGCGGCCCAGCAGATGGCGCGGCAGCCCCCCCGGAGGGCTTCCGCGGCCGCGGGAACCAGGGCGGCCCGCATCAGCTGTGAAACCAGGGCCAACGGCGATGTAGCCGGCGCCGGCGTTACGGTGCATTTTTCCATCGCGGATCCTCCCGTGGAAACCCTTCAGTCGTTCGAATGGGATTTCGGCGACGGAAAACGCGGTTTCAGGGCCGACCCCATCTACGAATACACCGTGCCGAAAACCTATGTAGTCCGGCTTACCGCCCGCGACGCCCAGGGGGTGATCTACCGGTCAAACCCCGTCTACATTGACGTTCCCCATCCGGGATCCGCCGCGGAGTACAGCACAACTAAATTCATCACCCTTTCTTCCCCCGACGATTTTTTTGTGGTTAACGGCGCCATTACCGCCGTCGCGCGGTATCCGTCCGTCGAAGAGGCGCCTCTTGATTTCAGCGAATCGGATCAGTACCTGACCAAAGTCAGATTCACAAAACCCGGTTTTTATGGAATCACCGTGAACGAGGCGAGCCACCCCGAACAGTGTTATTCGGTTTTTGTAAGCCCCATTCCGACCATGCACGCCGATTCGGCCCAGGAAAGTTTCAACTGGTACCGAACGCAGTTTAATACGGGGACGACGTCCAACTGCGGTCCGGCTTCGGCTTCCATGGCCATAGGCTGGTCGTTGGGGAAATACTTCTCCGTTTCTTCGGTGCGCCAGTTTATAGGCTGGCAGGGCGACGGCGGAACAAGCCTTGAAGAACTGCTTAGGGTGATAAAGGCGCAGGGGGTCCCCGCGACGCTTTCACCTGTACAGAACGTACAGAGCATAAAAGACGTGATCGATTCAGGCAGCATAGCCGTTGTGCTTTTCCATACCGACGGGGTTAAGACCGCCCGCCAGGATCCGGCCCAGGATTTGTTCGGTAAATACTACAACGATTCGGTGGGACACTACATCGTCATCAAGGGTTATTCGCTTAACGGGGAGTACCTTGTAACCTACGATCCCATTCCCAGCGACTGGGGTTCCAACAGCTTCCGCTACGGCGACGACGTCAGCATGATAGGCCGGAACCGGTATTATTCATCGGCGGAACTGCTCCGTTCACTCCGCAGGGCCGACATGATTGTAGTCCCCCGGGAGAAATAATCCGCGGGAGAGGCCGCAAACACCCTGTTTCAGGTCCCGGAGCTTCCCTACACGTTAAATTTGAAGAACATTACATCGCCGTCGCGCACGGTGTAGTCCCTGCCTTCAATACGGTACTTTCCCGCTTCCCTGATCTTCGCCTCTGTTCCGTAGTGTACGATGTCATCGAATGAATACACTTCGGCTTTGATAAAGCCCTTTTCAAAATCGGTGTGAATCACCCCTGCCGCTTTGGGGGCGGCGTCGCCTTCGTGTATGGTCCAGGCCCGGCATTCGTCCGCGCCGGCCGTAAAAAAGGTGCAGAGGCCGAGAAGCCGGTAGGCGGCGTGTATGAGGGCGGAAAGGCCCGATTCCCTGAGGCCCAGCTCTTCAAGAAAGGCGCGTTTTTCGGCGCCGTCGGTGATGTCGGCAAGTTCCGCTTCGAATTTGCCCGAGATGCATACCGCCTCGGAGCCTTCCGCCGCGGCCCTTTTCCGCACCGCCTCAACCTTTGCGGGGCCGGCGGCGCCCGCGGCCTTTCCCCCCGCTATGTTCCGCATCGTTTCTTCGTCCACATTGCAGACATAGAGCTGGGGCTTGGCGGTAATAAAATGGCAGTCGTACACCGCTTCCCATTGTTCGGGGCCAAGCGAAACGGAACGTGCGGGCTTTCCCTGTTCCAGCGCGGGACCTATCAGATCCAGCGCCTGCAGAACCGTTTCGGCGGCCTTCTTTTCATCCCTGGACTGCACCTTGGCTGTACGCTCCGCCCTTTCGCGCCTTTTGGCAAGGGTGTCAAGATCGGCAAGGGCAAGCTCCACATTGATTGTTTCCATATCGTCTTCGGGATCGACGCGGTTGTTCACATGGATGATATCAGGATCTTCAAAACAACGTACAACCTGGGCAATGACCCCCACCTCGCGGATGTGGGAAAGGAACTGGTTGCCAAGCCCTTCCCCCTTTGACGCGCCCCTGACAAGGCCCGCAATATCCACAAATTCAACGGAAGCGGGAATGGTGCGCGCGGGCCTGAAAATCTCCGTAAGTTTTACAAGACGCGGATCGGGAACATCGGCGACGCCCACATTGGGGTTGATCGTGCAAAAAGGGTAATTGGCCGCCTCGGCGCGGGCGGAACTCAAGGCCGAAAAGATAGTGGACTTCCCCACATTGGGAAGGCCCACGATGCCGCAGTTTAAAGCCATGACCCATTGTATGAAGGCGGGGGCGGGCGGTCAACCGCCCGGGTTTCGCCGTTTTCCCGTTTTAACGAGGCTCGGTCTTGCCGGTAAGGTCCCGGTATGTTATCCTTCTTCCGGAGGAACACATGGCTTTTGCATTAAACAGTTATCCGGTATTATTCCGGGCGAAATATTCCGGCGAAACATGGAAAGAAGAGTACCTTGAAAAGCCCCATAAAACGGCCGAAGAAGAAACGGCTATGCCCGATTCCGAACGGCAAAAGCTTGAAAATTCCAGGAATCTCTTCGGCGATATGCCGCTGGTAAACTACACGACCCAGTACGGGCTTGGCTGTTTTGAAGGCCTCAAGGCCCTTCCCCAGAAAAACGGCGGGCTTGCGATCTTCAGGCCCGACAGGAACGCGGCGCGTTTTTACAAATCAATGAAGGGCCTTTTCATGCCGCCCTTTCCCGAAGAAACCTTTGTCAGGGCGTGCGTGGAAACGGTACGGCGGAATGCGGAGCTTGGTTTCAGGCCGTACTACAAAAAAGAATGGGAAAAAGATTCCTTTATGACCGCCGATTCGGTTTATATACGGCCCTTTACCTATGCCGAGGGAGGCATAGGGGTAAATATATGCCGCGAGCCCTGGGTGATGGTGATCTGCACCCCGGTAAGTTCCTATTTCTCGGGAGGCAATTCCGACGCGGTTGTTTCAGGCCGGATCAGGGCGACCCCAAAAGGGACGGGCTGGATCAAGGCGTGTTCAAATTATGTGATCGCCGCCCTTGCCAAGCACGAAGCCGCCGATGCGGGCTATATGGAGTGCGTATTCCTTGACGCGGTATACCGCAAATATGTTGAAGAAGGTTCTTCCTGCAATATTTTTTTCTATCTCAAATCCGGGGAGCTTGTTACGCCGGAATTGGGGGACACCATACTTCCGGGAATCACGAGATCAAGCATCATAGAACTGGCAAGAGACCGCGGCATAAAGGTCAGCGAGCGGAAGATAGACATAGACGAAGCCATGGAAGAAACAAAGGAATGTTTTGTCAGCGGAACCGCGGCGGGGGCGACCCCCATAGCGTCCCTTACCAATCAGGGCAAAAAGGCGGTGTTTAACGGGGGCAAAACAGGAGAATTTACCGCATATATACGGGACGCCCTTAAAGGCATACAATACGGAACGCTTCCCGATTCCAAAGGCTGGATGGTGGGCGCCACATGAAACGCGGCGCGATGACGGGAGCCGGACCGCGGGCTTGATGTGCAGGCGCCATGAAACCCGGAATATGCCTCTTTATCCTGATCGCCGGGTCTTGAAAAGAACCCTGCCATACCCGTCATGGGAGGCCTTGCCTAAACGTCAGGGCCGGGCGTTGGCAGGGCTTTTTCAGTATAGGCATGGGTTTTCGGGCCGGCGGCGCTTCATCCGCGGCGGCTCATGCTGCTCCCCTTCCAATCCGTCTTAATACCCAGAAATCCGAGAATGGTAAGCATCGTCATCCAGGCGGGCGTAAAGAAAAGCTGAAAAATATACCGGAACACGCCCACGGGGAGGGAATCTTTCCCCAGGCTGAAAACCGCAAGCGTATTCATTATCATTGCGAACAGCACCGCCGCGGGAAGGGGCCAAAGTCCGGGGAAAAACGGCAGAAAGGGAATGGCGGTGATCCCCATGGATATTGAAACCATAAGGCAGGTAAAGCCAAGCCGCGTCCGGAGATCGGGGCTGAAAAGCCCGCCGTTGTTCCAGCGGAGGGTTTGGTTCACAAACGCCGCCCAGGTTTTCTCCGGGCGGGTAAATACATGGGTATCCCGTCCGGCAGCCGAATGAACCCGGAATTTTGAAAAGGAACGGATACGGGCTATCAGAGCGGCGTCTTCGGTAGGCGAAACCGGTATCGAACCGTATCCGCCTATAAAGTCAAGACATTCCCTGCGGAGGATCAGGTTGTTTCCAAAGCCGCCCCCCGCGGCGCCGATCCCGGTAGACGCGGCAAGATAGAAGTACCGTATCGCATGATCAATACACTGGTAGAAATAAAAGAACCCTTTTTTTTCATCTTTCTTGAAAACAGGCCCTATAACCGCCCCGGCGCTTTTATCGGCCATACGGCCCGTCATGGCGGAGATCCAGCCCGGGGGAACCTCGCAATCCGCATCGGTAAAGAGAAAAAGGTCCCCGGCGGCGGCTTCTATCCCCCGGCTTATCGCGTATTGTTTGGGATTCTGCCCGGGATTTTCGGTAAGGGTGATGACCCGGCAATCCTTCCGGCCCGCCATGAAGCCCGCAAGCACCGCCGGCCCTTGATCATCGGAACGGTCGTTTATAAAGATGTATTCGGCGGCCGGGTAATCCTGGCTTCCCAGAGACCCGAGAAGCCCTTCCATACGCCGCTCTTCGTTGCGAAAGGGAACAATGACGGAAACCCGCGGCAAAACAGCGCCCGGCGGCGCCGCCCGTGAATCCCTTAGCCGTTCCCGGATAAAGCCCGCCATAAGAACGGCGTGAAGACCGGTAAAGGCCGCCGCAAAACCGAAGCGAAATATATTGAACAAAAACAAAGGCAGAGTCATATTGCCTAATTATAGCAATAATGCTAATATATTGCATTAAGGGGATATAGCTCAGTTGGTAGAGCGATAGGTTCGCAATCTATAGGCCAGGGGTTCGAATCCCCTTATCTCCATAAAATTCCAGAATTGTGCGCCCATTCCAGGAAAGGGCGCAAAAAGCCCGGCCGGGGCCTGTCTTTTGTCAGGATGTGGACGTAGTCCGCACCTGATGAATGAAGAACCCCGCCGCAAGCAGCGGGGTATCTTTGTTCCGGGAAGAATGTGATTGTATGTGGGGATACATACCATATTTCGTAGACGTTACAGTAATCGACCGCCCCAAGGCTCCCCCGCGCAAGCGGGTTCCTGGGTATGTACCCCACAAACGGAATCAAGCATGGAGAAAACTCCCGGGCCCGCACGGGCGGATACGGCCGGTTTCCTGTAGGGGGAGGATCTTCACAAGGCGGATTGATATGTCAATAGAAAACGTCCGCGCCTGGTTAAGCAGGTGGAACAGGGAAAAAGATATTTTTGAAATGGACGCGTCCACCGCGACGGTCGGCGAAGCCGCCGCCGCCCTTGGGGTTATTCCCGCCCGCATCGCAAAAAGCATTTCACTGAAAACTCCCGAAAGAGCCATGCTGGTCATTACCTCGGGGGATATGAAACTCGACAACCGGAAATTCAAAGACCGTTTTGGTTTTAAGGCAAAGATGCTAAGCGCCGAAGAAGCCCTTGAATATACCGGCCACGCGGTCGGCGGGGTCTGTCCTTTCGGCCTTCCTCCCGGGGTTGAAGTATATCTGGACGTTTCCATGAAACGGTTTACAACGGTGTTTCCCGCCTGCGGAAACGGTCATTCTGCGATAGAACTTACACCGGATGAATTAAACGGGTATTCGGAAAACAGGGACTGGGTTGATGTTTGCAAAAGCACGGAAGAAGCCCCCGTGTCGACAGGGGGCTTCCAAAAACCCGGAGTGGATCTCCAGGTTCCCTAAGATGCGCTTTTCGCGTTTTTCGCTTCCCGTTTTTTTCCTATAATCTGAAGCAGCGTTATAAGGGTAATAAGGGTGAATCCCGCGAGGTCGGAATAAAAGCCCGGATCTATGAGGAGGAGTCCGCCCGCCGCCGCGGCGATACGTTCGGGGAGGGAGACCTTTTTCAGCATATAGCCTTCAAGGCCCGCCGCAAGGCCGAACATTCCTATACAGGACGTGATCACAATGCGGATCACTTCCGGAGGCGTTGTGTCTATAAAGAGCATCGCGGGGCTGAACACAAAAATATAGGGAATGATAAAAGCGGTGATCGCAAGCCGCGTTGCGATGATTCCTGTTTTGATGGGGTTCGATCCCGCTATGGCGGAACCAGCGTACGCCGCCAGCGCGACAGGCGGGGTTATGTCCGCGACTATGCCGAAATAAAATACAAACATGTGGGCGGCCATGACGGGAATTCCCATGCGTATCACGATGGGCGCGGTGATCGTCGCCATGATCACATAGTTTGCCGTTGTGGGGATCCCCATGCCCAGAATAAGGCACGCTATCATCGTTAACGCAAGGGCGGCGAGAAGGCTGTTTTCCGCAACAATAAGCAGGGCGGAAATAAGCACCTGTCCGAGGCCTGAGAGCGAAACGATCCCCACTACGACGCCGGCCATGGCGCAGGCCATTGCAACGCCTATGGTGTTCCGCGATCCGCCCGCAAGGGCGTCGGCAAAAGTCCGCGGGCTGAAACGCGTGTCTCTGCGGAAGAAACTTACGATCAGGGCGGCGGCGATGGCGGTACAGGCGGCATAAGCCGGCGTAAAACCAAAGCTCATAAAGGCGACAAGAACGGCGACGGGAAGAAAGAGATAACCCCTGCTTACAAGAAGTTTTCCGAAACGCGGAATGGACTCACGGGGCAGTCCTTTAAGGCCGAGCTTTTTTGCCTCAAAGTGCACCATGAGGAAGATGCCCGTAAAATAAAGCGCCGCGGGAAGTATTGCCGACACCGCGATTACCGGATAAGAAATGCCCGTTAATTCCGCCATAAGGAATGCGGCGGCGCCCATAATGGGCGGCATGATCTGTCCCCCCGTGGATGCGGCGGCTTCCACCGCCGCGGCAAACTCGGGCCTGTAACCCGTCCTTTTCATCACGGGAATGGTTACGCTCCCCGAGCCTACCGTATTGGCGACCGAGCTTCCCGAGTACATCCCTTCAAGGGCGCTTGCGATAACCGCCACCTTCGCCGGCCCGCCTGTCGCAAAACCCGCGACCGAATTTGCAAGATCGATAAAAAAAGCCGCAATGCCCGATTTTTCAAGAAACGAAGCGAGAAAAATAAAAAGAACAATAAAAGTTGAACAGACGCCTATGGGAATTCCTATGACGCCGTCCGTTGTATAAAAAAGCTGATGAACGATACGGCGAAGGGAAAAGCCCGCCGTAGCGGCGTAGGTAATAAAACCGCCCGCGACGACAAGTATGGGAATTCCCACAACGCGCCTGCACAGTTCGGCAAGCACGATAATTCCGGCGATCCCCGCCGCAATATCAAAGGGGGTAAGAAGCACGGCCCGCGCGATTATCGCTCTGAAATTAAAGGCGTAATAAAAAAAGGCGGAACTTCCAAGGAGGCCGATAACAATATCGTACCAGGGAATGTAATTTACCCGTTTGGCCGTTTTGCGGCGGATGGGGTACATCATATAGCCGTTAATAATGAGTATCCCCAGGAAGGCGCTCCGCCTTACCTGTTCGGGAAGGGAAACGAAAAGCGTTACCCAGAAAACATAAACGGTAAAGAGAATTAAAAAAACCTTTGTAATTAAAGAAGGAATTCCCGAAAACCTGCGCACGTTTGATTCACGGTCAAAATTGGCAATGAGTTCTTCGGTTTCGTTTCTGCTTAAAGCATGAACGGATTCATCCGGGCCCGTCTGCGTCACTTTTTGCTTCCTTTCTTTACCCTGAAAGCGACGCGGGCGTTTCTGCCGCACATTTCCCGCAGGCTGATTTGTTCATCATTAATAAACAGCACATGATCCGAAACGGTCCCCACGATATAATCAAGCGATGCAAAAGTCCGCGTATAACCTGTAATGATCATGGCGTCCCCGTCGCGGATGAGTTTCTGACCTTCTTCCAGCGTACTCTGCATGCCCGCTCCGAAAGATGAAAAGCGGACCGCGGACTGCCGTATCGTGTATTCTTCAATGCGGAACATTTCCCTCACCGGACTCCGGTTCACCGAATGTATAAACTCCACGGCAAATTCGGTTCCTTCGGGGGCTTCCCATGCGCCGTACTCTTTTCCGGTTTCCGCATCGAAAAGCCCGAGAAAAGCGGACTTTTCTCCGGTTTTATTCCCGCGGTTCTTTATGAAAAACGCCCCGCCTGCAACAACAAGGGCGGCCAGAAACAGATTACAGACGAGTCCGAGCCGCTGTTTCAATTACGGAAACCCCTCAAAAGCCCCCTATTTTATCGCTCCTATTTCCCGGAGGTACTTTTCGGCCCCCGGATGGAAGGGCACGGAAATTCCGCTCACCGCATATTCGGGAGAAAGTTCCGCTCCCTTTGCGTGGGCCCGTGTAATTTCAGCCTTGTTTTCAAAAAGGGTTTTGGTAAGCCGGTACACGGTATCCTCGGAAAGCGACTTGCTTACGATAAAGGTCGCCTTTACCGCAACGGTCTTGACCGCGCCGGAGACGCCGCGGTAGCTTCCGGCCGGTATGGGGAACTGGGTATAGAAGGGGTATCTCGCCGCGAGGGCGGCGGCATGGGCGTCGTCAATTTCCAGGATGGCGATTTCCTTTCCCAGCGCAAGATCGACAATGGCCGTAGTCGGCGCTCCGGCGACGCAAAAAAACGCGTCGATCTTGTTGTCCCGCAGCGCGTCCGCGGATGCGCCGAAGCTGAGGTTCTGCTTGGTAATATCGTTAAACGTGAGCCCGTAGGCCTCAAGGATCTGCCGCGCGTTAAATTCCACCCCGCTCCCCGCATCGCCCACCGAAACATTCTTTCCTTTAAGATCCGCGACGGTCCTGATTTCCGACGCGGGGTTTACCACTATCTGGCAGACTTCGGCGTAGAGGGCGGCCATGGCGGAAAAAGCCTGGGTTTGTTCGCCCGTAAAAAGATCCGTACCCTTGTAGGCGTAATCCATAACATCGTTCTGAACTATCGCAAGCTCGATTTCTCCGGCGTCCACAAGCTGTATGTTCGCCTTTGAAGCCCCGGTTGACTGTATCGTTACGGGAATTTTGGTTTTTTCGGTGAGTATCTGTCCAACCGCCGATCCGAACGCATAATAGGTCCCGGTGTTCCCGCCTGTCGCCATGCGTATACGCTCGCCGCCTGCCTTCGCCCAAACGCCCAGGGCCGGCATCAGCACGATCAAAAGGAACGCGCATTTTTTCATCATCGGTTTTCTCCTTCCATTAATAAGAACTTCTGTTTTCATTATACGGTTATCCTAAGCTCCGGCGCAAGGGCCGGGCCTAGGCCTGTACGCGTATGACGGCGCTCACCGGTTTCGGCGCGCCCCTTTCCAGGGCGGCCTCAACGGGCGCCGCGTCGGCCGCGGTTACGATATAGGAACCGGGCGCAAGAACGCCGTCCCCTTCGGCGTTCACCGTTTCAAACGCGGAAGCGGGAAGATCGAATTCGGCTTCAACCGTTTTCCCCGCGGGAACGGCGGCACGGCGGAAAGCCCTGAGCGAAAAGAGGGGATCGTCGGCGTTCCGTTTTTCCTTCGATAAATAAAGCTGCACGACGTCTACCGCGTCCCGTTTTCCCGTATTGCTGATTTTCACCGAAACTTTTACCGAACCGCCTTTCGCAACGGACGGCGAAGAAAGCGTAAGGGAATCAAAACTGAACGAAGTGTACGAAAGGCCGAAGCCGAAAGG
>JAITJV010000130.1 GCA_031278755.1 Treponema sp.
AGCCTATGCAGCGTATCTTCCCCGAGGTAAGGGCGGGCTTGAGCAGGTTGGAAGCGTCAAGCGCGCCGCTTGAAACCGAACCCGCCCCCACGAGGGTGTGAATCTCGTCTATAAAAAGAATAGCCCTTTCTTTTTTAAGAATTTCTTCAACTACCCGCTTGATTCTGTCTTCAAAGTCGCCCCGGTATTTTGTTCCCGCAACAAGGGCCCCCATATCCAGTGAATAAATCGAAAAATTCCTGAGCGTGGGAGGCACCTTCCCCGCGACAATGCGCTGGGCAAGGCCTTCGGTAATGGCCGTCTTGCCTACGCCCGAATCCCCCACATGAACAGGGTTGTTCTTGAGCCTCCTGCAGAGAACCTGAACGGTTCTTTCCAGTTCCCGCTCCCGCCCTATGACCGGTTCAAGCTTGTTTTCCCGCGCCAGGGCGGTAAGCTCCGTCGCGTAACGTTCCAGCGCGTTCCGTTTGCCGGTCCGGGTTTTCTGCATCAAATCCGGGTTGTCTTCTTCGGCTTCTTTCCCCTGTCCTTCCGGGAAAACCCCGTTTTTCTGAAAACTGAAGGGCATATCCTGCTCAAAACCGTGGGAAAGGATGTTGAGAAGCTCAAAGCGCTTTATGCCCACCCTGCGGAGATAATAGGCGCAGTAATTGCGTTCTTCGTCAAACAGGGATACAAGTATGTCCGCCACATCCAGTTTTTCTTTCTGGGAAGACTGGCTCTGAAAAACCGCCCGTTCTATGACGCTCTGAAAGCCCACCGTCTGGGTAGGTTCGGAATTACTGATGACGGGGATTTTCTGTTCAAAATAATTTTCCATCCCGTGCTTAAGCTGATCCAGGTTCGCCCCGCAGGCGGTAAGAATCCCCTGTACTTCGTCAAACGCAAGGGAAGCGTAAAGGATATGTTCGGGGGTAAGATACTCATGATTGCGTATTTTCGCCTCGTTGTATGCCGCATTTATTATAGCCTGTACATGGCCGGATATCTTCATGGTTTCTGCCCCCTGTTACCCCCGGAACTTCTGAAAATCTGGAAACCCGGCCGGGGTTTCCAGAGGTCCCTTCTACAGTATACATCAAAAAACGCCCTTATTCCACTATACATTTGAGGGGAAAGTCGTTCTTTCGGGCCAGCGCATGAACTTCGCCGATCTTCGTTTGGGCTATATCCCAGGGATACATGCCGACCAGCCCCTTGCCCTTCCGGTGAACATCCAGCATTATGCGGTTGGCTTCGCCGTCGCTCTTGTGAAAGATCGTGACAAGTATTTCGATGACAAATTCCATGGTTGTGTAGTTGTCATTGAGCAGGACGACCCGGAAATCTTCCGGTTCTTTAAGTTTTCCCCTGTTTTTTTCGGCTACTTTGGCGCCGGTTCCCCCGTGAACAGCCATGGGAGAAGGATACCAGAAAAAAGCAGCTTATACAATGCGCCGTTCGCGGCCCGCGCCGCTTCGCGGGCTTTTGCGGGTCTTTTCCAGAATTCCTCCCTCCGGTATACTGGGCCGATGACTATTTTGTCCTGGAATGTAAACGGCATACGGGCTGTGGAAAAGAAGGGTTTTGTCAAATGGATTTCGGAAGAAGGAGCGGATATGATCTGCCTCCAGGAGACCAAGGCCCGGCCGGGACAGTTGTCCGGGGAGCTGCTTCATCCGCCCTGTAAAAAGGGAAAAAAACCTTACCTGAGTTTTTGGGCGAGCGCGAAAAAGCCCGGTTATTCGGGAACCGCCATTTACAGCAGGGTACAGCCCCTTGATGTAAAAGTGCTGGGGATCGGTGAATTTGACGATGAAGGAAGGGTCCTCCAGGCCGAATTTGCCGGTTTTACCCTTATTTCGGCTTATTTTCCCAATTCCCGGGACGCGGGCGCCAGGCTGGGTTACAAGCTGGATTTCTGTGCGGCCATGCTGGATCTGTGCAACGGATACGCCGCCAAAGGCCGCCACTTTGTGCTTTCAGGCGATTATAATATCGCCCATACGGCGATAGATCTTGCCCGGCCCCGTGAAAACGAGGAAAACGCCGGCTACCTGCCCGAAGAAAGGGCCTGGATGGACGCGTTCACCGCCGCGGGCCATGTGGATACGTTCCGCCATTTTCACCCGGGCGAAAAGGGCCATTACAGCTGGTGGTCTTACCGGGGCGGGGCGCGCGGCCGTAATATCGGATGGCGGCTTGATTACCACTGCGTAGACAGGGGGTTCCTTCCCCGGGTGCTTTCCTCCGTTATACGGAACGAGGTGGAAGGTTCGGATCACTGCCCGGTGGAGCTGCGCATTAAATCCGGGGCGTGAGGGGAATATGCGCATCAAATACAATTCCCCCGTGGTGCTGACGTTTACGTTTATCTGCGCCGCCGTGCTGATACTTTCCCAGACGGTGTTCCGGGGCCTTAACAGAACCTGGTTTATGGTTCCCGGAAGGGGCGGCTTCTATGCGGGAAACGCGCGCTGCTGGGTTACCCTCCTTACCCATGTGATGGGCCATGCAAACTGGACGCACCTTCTCGCCAACTTTTCCTTTATCCTCCTTATCGGCCCCATTCTGGAAGAATACTACGGTTCCCTCAGGCTGCTTTTTATGATGATTGTTACCGCCCTCGCGACCGGGATTCTCAACGCCCTTCTTTTTTCAGGCAGTCTTATGGGGGCTTCCGGGGTGGCCTTTATGATGATCCTCCTCATATCCTTCACCAATTTTTCCGGGAAAGAAATTCCCCTTACGTTTATACTGGTGCTGGTCCTCTATCTGGGAAGGGAGCTTATCCATTCCTTCAGTTCCAATACTGTTTCCGAATTCGCCCACATAGTGGGGGGCTTCTGCGGATGCCTTTTCGGGTTTTTCCGGACGCCGCCCGGCAAACCGCGCGCGAAGCGCGTTGACTAGAGTTGTTCAGAAGCCCGGCTTCTGAATAAATTTCGCTAAAAAATGGTGAAAAACGCGGATTTTTCAACGAAATTCGCGTTTTTTGGGAAGCCTGTTCAACACCGGACGCCGCGGGGACGGGCGGTCCGCGGAATACAGCCTGTTTTTCCTTCCGTTTTTGTGTTACAGTAAATATATGAACAAGGAATTCCTTCCCTATGACGCGGTCCGTAACAACGCCATTAAGCTGGCGTACCGTATCTGCCATGATAATTTTTTTCCCGATGTAATATATGTGTCGCTCCGGGGCGGCGCCTATCTGGGCAATGTGATAAGCGAATATTTCAAGGCCGTCAGAAAGGGCGGAAGGCCCGTCTACTACGCGGCGGCGGTCGCCAGGTCCTACATGGGCGTCCGCGAATCCAAAGAAGAGGTCAAAGTGGAAGGCTGGACCTATGCGCCCGATCATCTGCGTATAGGGGACAAAGTGCTCCTTGTGGATGATATTTTCGATTCGGGCAGGACCATCAACCATCTTGCGGAGATCATTCTGGAAAAAGGCATACCCCGGCATGATTTAAAAGTGGCCGTCCATGACTACAAATATTTTTATGACAAAAAGGAACAGTATCCCGTACAGCCCGATTATTGGTGCCGGAAGCACGAACTTTCGGTCAAGGATGAGGACAGCTGGATACACTATATGAGCCATGAACTGGTCGGATTAAGCCGCGAAGAGCTTGAAAAATATTACTACGGGCACGATCCGGAACTGCGGGAAGCGTTGGACGGAATCCTTTAGGGAACAGTATGGGAAAACGGCGGATATTGTTGTGGTTTTTTTTGCTTCCCGTTTTTCTGCGGCTTCCGTTTTTCGCCTTTGCCGAAAGCCGCGGCATCGAGACCAACGCCAGGGAAGGTTTTTTCCCCCGTAATCAAAAGCTCTGGTTTTCCGTTCCCGCCGGAGACAGGCTCAGGGTGCTTCTTGACGGCGCCGAAACAGATGCGTCCGCATCAATAGATCCGGCCGCATCAACAGATCCGGCCGCATCCGCTTCTCTTGATCTGAACGCGGCGTACGGGGAAGAACGCAGTTTCCTTGTTACCGCCGAACGGTATTCCCCGCGGCCGGAGAACAGGCTTCTTGAAACAAGAACTTTCAGCATCACGGTTGACAAAAAACCGCCCGGGGATTTCCGGGAGAACGGCCTGACCATTGCGGCCCTGGCTGATTTCGGGAATGAGCCTGTTTTCTTCCCCGATATTTCCTCCGCTTTTCTTCCCCCCGTGCCGTTTAACGCGGTGGTGTGGGCGATTGATCCCGCAGGCAACGCGTCGGCGCCCGTTCCCTTTTCTTTTGATTTTCCCCTCTGCCGTATTGAAAACCCCGTCCCCGGCGTCTGGGCCAACGCCCAGCGGCTTGTCATATCGGGCGCCGAGGGCAGAAAAATTTTCTGGACCGACGACGGAACCGATCCCCTCGGTCCCGGCGGAGAGCTTTACCGGGGGCCTGTCCTTATAGACCGTACCGGCGAAGTTACCCTCAGGATTGCTTCCCCCGACGGGCTTTCAGACGGGGAGGTGGCGTACCGGGTAGAGCCTGCGGGCGCCGGGGACGGCGAAAGGGACAAAATCCTCGCCGCCCTGAGGTCTCTTGAAGAAAAGGAATTCCGTGAAGCCGCGGCCCTTCCCGTTCCGGCCGGTTTCCGCTGGTCCATGGGGGGGACGCCGGATCAGATCCCCGGTGAAATTTTCCGCCCGGCTTATGCGTCCGCTCCGCAGGCGGCGCGGGGGCCTGTCCTGCGGCCGCTGCAAAAGATACGGAGAACCGCCGCCCTGCACCTTGGCGAAAACGGAGGCGCGGGAATATGGCGTTTTGTGTTTACCCTTGACGGAAGCGGGGCTTTCGCCCCGGTACGGCCGCCTTTTGCGCCGAAAGGAGAGCGCGTTCCCGAATATATCAACAGGGAAGACGGGGATCTGATCCCTTCGGGAGAAGCGGGCGGCCCCCGCCTTGTTTACAACGGGCGAAGCCGCGTTGTCGTCTGGAAAACGGGCGCCGTGGTCCGCTGCGTCCTGGACGGGCCTGAAAACGGATCGTCCTGGCTGGATGGCGCACGTCCCGTCCCCGTTTCGGCGGAGGGGGGAAGGCTCAAGTGGATCATTGAAGAAAACGGCGGAATACGCGGGCCTTTTTTCCTGGATATAGAAGCGCTCCCCCGTGTTTCATTTCCGTTCTCGGGATCTTACGCCTTCCGCCATCGTTCTTCCCGCAACACCCTTCAGCCTGTTTCCGGCCGCTGGAAAACGGCGTCCCTTCCGTACGATACGGAGGCCGGTTTTTCGGAGCTTCCCCTTGACGCTTCCGACGGTGAAGACGTCGAATGGTGTTTTCTTACGGAGAACGGCCCCCGGCAGGTCAGACGCACGGACCGCCTCGCCCCGCTTCCGCCCGAACTTTCTGTAACGGGCGAATGGAGAGGGGGTCCCCTGATCGTACAGGGCGGCGTAAAGGATGAAGACCCCTCGTCCCAGGTCCGTATCACGGCGCGCGTTTTCTATGAGTCGGGGGCGGCGGAAACAAAAACGGGGACCGGTTCCGTTTCCGTCGTATCGAAAAAGGAATACGCCGAAGCCGCCGTCGAAGCTTTTCTTGAAGACCCCGCGGGAAACCGGAGCCCCCGCTCGGAACTCCGCTTTGTTTTTGACCCCCTTTCCGTGTACCGGTCGGACGCCGGAACGGGAAAGGAAACAGGCGGCAGGGACGCCCCGTTCCGGTCCCTTGAACGGGCCCTTGAATTCTGCCGGCGCGAAGGCCGGAAGCGCCTGTTCATGAACGGTTCTTTTCAGCTCGGGGAAAGCGCGGTCATAGCCGGGGATATTGTAATTGACGGTTCCTTTGACGCGGACTGGAACCGCGGCGGATCTTCTTCTATAACGATGATGAAGGATGTTTCCTTTACGGTAAGGGACGGAAGCCTCGTTCTCCGGGGCCTTGCGCTGGAAAGGCGTGAAGGGGAGACGCCGCTTTTTACCGCGCGGAACAGCCGCCTTGAAATAGAAAAGTCGGCCGTTATCCATACCGGTCCGCTTGTTGATTCGGCCGGCGGAAGCTGCGTTCTCAATGAAGTGCGGGCGCGGTCCCTCTTTGCCGGGGAAACCCGGATTTCCGGGATAAGGATAAACGGCGGCGGCCTTGTAATTGCAAAGAGCGTGTTCGGCATGGAAGGCGTACACAGCCTTTTTCTTGAAATGAAGGAAGGGGATCTCGCCGTCAGGGACAGCGAATTCACCCTTGAAGGCGGACGGACCGGAACGCTTTTCAGCCTGGAAAAGGTCCGGGGGAATTTGTCGGGGCTTTCAGCCGGTTTACGGGCCGCCGATTACTGCGCCGGCCTTGATCTTGATTCTTCAGCGCTGATCATGGAAGGGGGGAGCATCTCCGTTTCGGCCCGCGACGCTCTTGCGGTGCTTTCGGATCATTCGGAGTGCTTGTTTCAGAAAACGATCTTTAATATTAACGCCGCTTTTGTAGCGCGGGCCATGAACATCAGCGGGAATTTTCCCCGGGTCGCCGAATGCGGTTTTGTTTTTTCCGGTTCGGCAAAAAGGGCCGAAGTCTTTCAGGCGGAAACATACCCGGAAGAAGGAACCATAGCGTCGAACGCCTTTCGATCTTTTACCCACATTCTTGGCGACGCGTATCCTGAAGGAAGCATAGCCGGATTTAACCGCCGCTTTGCCCCTCCGTCGCGGCCCAACGCCGTTACAGGTCCGTCCCGTGATATGCGGAATTGACGAGGCGGGGAGAGGCCCCCTCGCGGGGCCTGTCTCCGCCGCCGCGGTCGTGCTGCCCCCGGATTTTCCTTTTGACGTCCTCGATGATTCAAAAAAGCTTAACGCGGAAAGGCGGGAGGAGGCGCGGATCCTCATCTACAGGCGCGCGGCGGCCTGGGGCGTAGGCTGGGCCTCCGCCGCGGAAATTGACGAAGTCAACATACTCAGGGCGGCCCTTTTGGCGATGAAACGGGCCTATGAGGCGATGGTGTTCAATTGGCGCGCCGGAAAAGGCCGGGAAAGCGCCGGGCTTTCCGCCGTCGTGGACGGCCTTTATGTTCCGCGCATCCCCATCCCCTGCACGGCGGTGGTCAGGGCGGACGCCTCCGTTCCGGAAGTTATGGCCGCGTCGATCCTCGCAAAAACCGCGCGGGACAGGATGATGGAGCGCTATTCCTGGTTTTATCCCGAATACGGCTACGAAAGGCACATGGGGTATCCGACAAAGGAACACCGCGCCCTTGTCATGCAATACGGGCCGTCTCCCATACAGCGTATGAGTTTTAAGGTGAGCGGCGGAAAGGGCGCGGCCGTCCGAAAAGCGTCCGGCAGGCCGGACTGAAAAACTTGTCCGGGCGGCTTCCCCGGCGCGGCGTACCCGCCGGAGCGGGCCTCCCCTAAGGCTTCCGTTCCAGTTTTACGGCCATCTCTATATTCTGGCGGTAGTTGCCGAAGCGTTCGCCGAACAGGTTTATGCCCCCGGCGTATTCGGCGTCCTCCTTTACGCCTATTTTGAATGAGATAAAGTCGCCTTCCGTTACGCGCAGGGTTTCCAGATTCAGGCCGGATGTTTTTCGCCCGTCGCAGAAACAGCCTTCGCTGTTTATTTTAATGCGGTGGAGGTCTCCGTATTGTGTAGCGTCGTCGGGCCACCATGACGGGCTGTAGATGCCCCGCCTGTCCCCGTAATCGCCCGGGCTTCTGAAGGTGCTTGCTTCCTCGTGGTTTATCCAGATCGTAATGTCGCTGGGCCAGTCGTCGCTGTACCCCGGCGCCTCCGAACAGGCTTCAAAGGAAAATTCAAGTTCCAAAAGTTTTTCTGATTTTATCGAATGGTTTGAAAAACGGTATTCAAGAAAACCCGTGGTAAACCATAAAAGCTGCGCATGCACGCGGTTTGGCCTGTAGAATGAATTTTTGGCGTCCTCCGTTCCTATATTTGATTTTCTTCCGGCGATGCCGCACGGCATTGTTACCAGACAGTCAAAATAATTGCCCAGGGGCATGCCGTAAACGAAGGACCGCACCGGCTCCGTGTTTTTTTCCCGGTGATAGATGCTGAGAAACACGTCTTCCGCCAGCATGACGCATATTTTCTGGGCGCCGCGCAGCCCCGGCTTTTCTTCGGTAAAAATAAGGCCCGCTTCTTCAAGAACCTTGACGTGCAGGGCCGCGGTTGAAAGGGGAAGGGAAAATTCTTCGGCAAGCTCGCTGATGTTTTTGGGGCTTTCAACAAGCCGCTGAATCATCCTCAGCCTTTCAGGCGAGGAAAGCGCCCTGAATACAACCGTCGATGCTTCAGGCTGGTAGAGATCAAGATTGATTCTGTATTTCACAGCCTTTCCCCCCTTGTCCGCCGCGTCCGGTTATTCGTGTTGAGGGGCTTAATAAGAACCCGCTCACCGGTTCGCGGGGGAGCTTCAGGGCGCTTAAAAAGGGTATTAAACCCCGAATACAAATACCTTATGAGAACAACATACCTCGTCCCTTGAGGGCGGGGTTCTTCATTGCCGCCGGCGCTAATACTGCGTCATCCGGTGAAGACTGTTAATCTGCCGTTCGTTAATCTCTTTAAGGACGTCAGGATCAACCTTGAAATTCCTGTCCATGTCCATAAGGCCGTTTATTTCCTGCTGTACATCCGTTACCTGTGTATAGCAGTAGCCGCAGATCGCGTCAATCCGTTTTATCGCGCTGGTTATGGAGTCAAAACGCTTTATGAAATCCTCTTTGGTGTCCACCTTGCCGCCGTAGCCCCAGCCCGGATCGTCGTTGTTAAAGGCGATGCCGCCGAATTCGCTGAGTATGACAGGCTGCCCCCTGTACGTGTATCCGCCGGCAAAGGCCGATTTGGCAAGGTTATGGTAGATCACGTTGTCGAGTATTTCTTCCAGATGTTCTCCGTACCGTTCAAGGAAGCTGCCGCCGTCTTCTTCATAGTCGTGAAGGGTGATGATGTCGGAGATCGTATGTTCCCAGCCGTCGTTACAG
>JAITJV010000133.1 GCA_031278755.1 Treponema sp.
CCGCGTCCTTGAAAAAAATCCCGACGCCCGTTTTGCGGCGCTTATGGCGGTCAACAATGAGACCGGAGCGGCAACCGACATGGCGGCCGTTTCCCGCGTTCTCCGGAGCCGCGAAGGGCCGCCCGTACACTTGCACTGCGACGTCACCCAGGCCGTGGGAAAAACACCGGTGGCCTTAACGGGATGGGACGCGGACTCGGCGGCCCTCAGCGCCCACAAGCTGGGCGGGCCGCGGGGCATAGGGCTTTTGTACCTCCGTAAACCGCTCCCCGCGCTTTATTCGGGCGGCGGGCAGGAAAGGGGCGTAAGGCCCGGAACGGAAAACACTGAAGGCGCGCTGGCCCTGGCGGACCTTCTTGAACTCCGCGCCTCATGCGAAACAGTGAAAACGGAATACGAAAAGGCGGACCGGAGATGGAACGCCCTTATTGCGGCCCTCCTTTCCATAGACCGGTGTTCCCTTATCCCCGCAAGCCGCCAAAAAGGATCAGGCGATCTTTTTTCACCCTATATAGTGCAGGCGGCCTTTGCCGGCGTTCCGGGGGAAGTGATGGTGCGGGCCCTGGACGGCCTCGGCTTCGCCATTTCTACCGGTTCCGCCTGTTCCTCGTCATCGCCTTCCCGCCCCGTCCTCGCCGCCATGGGGATAGACCGGCAGGTCATGCTTGAAGGGATACGCATTTCCCAGGGCTGGTCAACTTCGGATGAAGACGTCGAAAGTCTCATCGGAGCCATTCGGGAAGTTCTGCACTTCCTCTAGCGCCATGTACACCCAACCCGAACGTTCATCAAAACTGCCGCTGACGTATCTTCTCAAACCCGGGGAACTGGTGCTTAAAGGGGGAAACAGGCGGAGCTTTGAGCGTATCCTTAAAAGAAACCTCACGGAACTTTTGGGGAACAGGGGCCGGGCGGAAACGGCGCCGGGACGCTACTATGTACACTGCCGGGAAGAAGACGCGGGCGCGGTGGAAGACGCCCTTGGCCGTCTTTTTGGCATATCGGGCTGGGCCCGCGCCGGAACATGCGGAAAAACACCCGAAGCGGTCATGGCCCTCATAGCCGGCGAAGGAAGGGCGCTTGCCGCGCGGGGAATCTCATCCTTCAAGATAGAAGCCCGCAGGACGGACAGGAGTTTTCCCCTTGATTCATACCGGATCTGCGCCGACGGGGGAAACGCCGTACGCGAGGCTGCGGGCCTCGTTGTAAACGTAAAAAACCCGGAAGCGGTTATTGAGGTTGAAATACGCGAAAAGGCCTATGTGTACAGTATGGCAAAGCGGGGGCTGCGGGGCCTCCCGGTAGGCGCCGGCGGCCGGGGGCTCCTGCTCCTTTCGGGGGGCATCGATTCGCCCGTAGCGGGGTACATGATGGCGTCGCGGGGCATGGGCATAGACGCGGTCTATTTTCACGCATACCCCTATACACCGGAAGAAGCCAGAAAGAAAGTAACCGCGCTGGCCGGAATCGTGGGCCGTTATGCGATGGGGATACGGCTTTACACCGCCGGATTTACCAAAGTACAGATGCGCATACGGGAACGCGCCCCGCTCCCCTGGACGACGGTGCTGCTCCGCATGGCCATGATGGAATACGCTGAAAAGCTCGCGGGAAAATTAAAGTCCCGCTGCCTTATTACCGGAGAAAGCCTTTCGCAGGTGGCAAGCCAGACCGTTGAAAATATACGCTGTATACAGGAAAGGACAAGACTTCCCGTATTCCGGCCGCTCATAGGCATGGACAAGGAAGAAATCATAAGAACCGCCGTATCCATTGGCGCCTATGAAACTTCCATACTTCCCTTTGAGGACTGCTGCGTCCTTTTCAGCCCGCCTCATCCTGTTTTAAGGGGCGAACCCGCCGAAGCGGTAAAACTGTATGAAGAACTTGACGCCGGAAGCCTTATAGACGAAGCGCTCGGGGAAGCGGTTATGGAGAAATGCGGTTTTCCCGGGTGAACATCGGCAAATACCGGGAAAACGGGGCCGCCCATACTTTTTGGACCGTTTCTTATTCCTGCCCCTGCTCCGCGGCCTTGGCCTTGACATAGGCGGCCATGCGGAAATCATCGCCCTTGATATGGTTGAGGAGCCAGTCGCCTATGGCGGTTGTAACAATGCCCACCATCTCTTCGCTCGGGCCTTCTTTTACAATCCGCGCGGTAAGTTCCCCCACGGTCGCCTTGAATTCATCGTGGTAGCGTTTGTGGATAAGATAATCGGGATAATCGTATTTAACCTGAAGTTTTTCTTCATCGGAAAAATGCATGATTGTGTAACCGGTTAAAAAATCCAGCGTCTTGAATACTTCGTCTTTGCCTTTCCCTTCCCGGGAAGCCAGGATGATATTGTTAAGCGCCGCAATAAGCTGCTTGTGCTGGTTATCGACCTTTTCGTAGCCTGTTTCAAGGCTGCTGTCCCATTGATAAGCCATAATTCCTCCAAAAAATTTACACGGACCTCTAAAAACTTCCGTTTCCGGAACCTTTCTTATTCCATGGGCGGGAAGTATATAATACCGTCCCGGCCCGATCGTTCCATAAGGTACACCTCCGCTTCCACCGGAAGATAGGCCCTGCCAAAATCGGTGGAAAGAGACGATCTGAAATTTAAAATATACGATCCATTCGGGCTTGACTCAAGGCTCCGCGCCAATTCCCCTATCCCCTCCGGCCGGTACAGGGAAACCGCTTTGCCCCCCGTTTCCCGGCACAGATAGCGGACTTCCTCGGCAGGGTTCCCGCCGCCGACGACGACCGCGTTAAAGATGACGCCGTTATTCGCCATATAGGCGGCAAGCTCGGAAAGGCCGTACTGTTCAAAGGCAAGATCCCCCAGCGCGCCCGACGTAATAAAGATCACGGCCCGTTTTTTTCGCCCCGCGAGGAGATCGCCTGCGGCAAGCCGGAGGCCCAGATCAAAACGCCAGCGCGGGCTGTAAAGGGCGGCGCTTCCCCGCCCCGCGGCTTCCAGGGCCTGTACGTTCGCCGCGTCGGTTCTTTCACGCTGGGGCTGTACGCCGGCGGATACAAAAGAACGTATACGCTGATCCGCGGCAAGAGAGCGCGAAATATCCCTGACGGCGGCGGCAAGATCGTCCTGCAAAACGGCGGTGAGGCTTGAACGTTCCGCCAGTATGGCTATATCCGACGCCGTCTGGAGGTAGCCCCTTTCAAGCAGGTTCTGTTCGTCCGCTATGCGGCCCCCTTCCGTAACAAGAAAGTTAAGCGGCTGGAGGCCCACCACCGGCCGGCGCAGCCTGTCTTCCACCCGGAGTTCCACCGTTACCAGGGGAAACTGTTCCACCGAAACCCGCTCTATCTGCACGAAAAGCCCCGAAGCCATGTCATCAAGCCGCGTCAGGATGGAAACTTCCCCCGCGTCAAAATTCACGGCGAGCACATTTCCGTTCCGGTCCATATCCGCCCCGACTATGCGCATGCGGGAATTTCCCGCCGCCCCCAGTTCCCGGACAAGGGCCGTGTCCGTATCAATCAAAAGAACCCGGTTCGTATCCGCGGCGAGGAGTTTTCCGTCGGAAAGGAACCGAAGGCTCTCCGGCCCCGAAAGCCCGGTTACAAGATCCCCCTCGTATGTTCCGTTACGGTCAAAAACAGCGATGCGCTTTCCGGCGCCGTCGGCGATGTAGATGCGGCCTTCGCGGGCCGCTATTCCCGTAGGCGAAAGGAAACCCTGGAAAAAACCGTCCCGCTTTCCGAAGGACAGGATAAAAACGCCGTCGGGATCGAATTTGCAGATCCTCCGGTTGCCGTAATCGACCACATAAAGGTAGCCTTCCTCATCCACGGCAAGATTCTGCGGGCCGACAAACTGACCGTCGCCGCGGCCGCGTTCCCCTATATAGGACTGCCATTCACCGCGGCCGTTAAGCACGCTGATCCGGCCGCCCCGGTATTCGGAAAGGTACAGACGGTCCCCCCGGCCCTTAACCAGATCGTAAGGCCTGTCAAAGCCGTTGAGGGGGCCGCGCGAACGGCTGCTCACGACGCCGTTGACGTCTATCCGGACAATTTCATTGCTTCCGTAAGCCACTACCCAGGCCGAACCGTCGTCCATGGGCAGCACGGCGGTGGGCTGACGGTAAAGGACGACGTCCCCGGACGTTCCCGGATACCGGCCCGACTCCACATAGCGGACGCCGTCGTCCGGCACAGGAAGAAACGAGCGGCGGTTTGACACGGTTTCGATCCAGCTTCCCAAAAGCACGCCCGGACCGGTGTTCCAGCCGTAAGACTGGCCGGCCGACCGCCACTGCCGCAGGGCCGTTTCCTCAAGGCCGGATCTGTAGTAGGAACGGCCCAGCCACTCAAGGATCAAAGCCTCGCCGGACCTGAAAGCAAGGGCCCGCTCAAAGGAAAGGATCGCCTCGTTAAAAGCATAGCGGTTATAGGCCTGAATCCCCAGGCGGAATTCGCCGCGGGCCTCAATGGTGTTTATGTCCGCGCCCGGCAGGGGATCCTGCTGGGCCGGGAGGAAGAAACAGAATCCCGAAACAAGGAAAGCGCAGAGGACGATCCGCTTTGCCGGCCGACGGTTCATCATCCCTCCCCGGTTACGGTTTTCATGTGTTCCCGTATTGTTTTTTCCTGCGGCGCAATCTCAAAGGCCCGCCTGATCCAGGTACGCGCCTCAAGGATTTCCCCGTTTTTAAAATAAGCCCAGCCGAGGGAATCAAGGTACGCGGGATTCTGGGGCTTGCCGTCCACCGCCCTGCGGCACAGGCGCAGCCCCCGTATAGGATCCATGCCGGCGTCCGCCAGTATATACCCCAGGCCGTTCATCGCCGTCGTGTTGGTTTCGTCCAGATCAAGGGCTTTTTCGTAAAGTTCCACAGCGCCTTTGAAATTTTTCTGGGACCAGGCCGCGTAGGCGAGCGTCGTATAAAGCTGAACGGATTCAAAGCCCGAATTCCGCAGCCGCTGGAGTTCAAACTCCGCCAGTTTGGATCGTTTGGTGATCACATAAATATACGCCAGCATCATGCGGCACTGATAAACCCGGAGCACGTCCCGGCCCCCGGTTACCACCTGTTCAAGGTACAGAAGGGCGTCGTCGTAACGGGCAAGTTTGGTATAGCAGAGCCCCAGATAATAGGCCAGTTCGGTGTTTTCTTCTTCGGAAAATTTTTCAACGCCGACCTGAAGAAGTTCCCGCAGGGCAAGATCCCAGCGTTTCATACGGAAAAGGCGTTTTCCTTCTTCAAGGTTTCCCGCCATTACCTTCCTGCTCCCGTGGCCGCGGCCTTTCTGCCCGAAGTAACGCCGCCCGCGCCGTCGCTGATAACGGGGTGTATAAAAATGGAACTTACCGAAGCTCTGCCGCGGGCAACGGCGTCCCAGTCCGAACCGTTTTCGGAAGGCGTTTCCGTTTCGCCGCTGCGGAAAAAACAATAGAACCTGCCGTCCGGAGCTTCATAGGGGGAAACCGCGTCGTGGTATATCCTCAGGGAAGGAAAGGTAAGCTCCATCCCGTCCGGGCCGTCCGGCGTGTTTGGAATATTGACATTGACAAAAGTATCGGCCTTCCAGACGTCCCTGAAATATTCAAGGTTTTTTACCGAATACGAAACCGCCATATCCCAATAATAAGTCCCCCCTTCAACAAGCGAAAGGGCCGCGGAAGGCAGACGCCAGAAAGCGGCCTGCCTGGCCGCCGCGGCGGTCCCCGAATAGAC
>JAITJV010000275.1 GCA_031278755.1 Treponema sp.
CCCGTCCTGTCCCGAAGCAGGAGGCCTATATCTTCAGTGGAGGGATCATACGCGATATCCGCGCCGCTTGCAAGGGCGGCCCTGCGCCGTTTCTCTATCGGATCGCTCACGGCGACAAGGGATGCGCCCGCGCGTTTTGCCCCCTGCGCCGCCATCATCCCTATTGCGCCGAGGCCCGAAACGAGCACCCTGTCGCCGATACGGACATGTCCGTCGCGGAGTCCCCCGACGGCGAATTGGAGCGGATCGAAACAGACGGCTTCCTGCCAGCTCATACGTTCCGCCATTTTGAGAATATCCGTTTCTTTTTTCACGTGGGTAGGCTTCAGGCTGCCGTAGCCCGCGACGCGCTCCCCCACCGTACATGTTGAAACGCCGGGGCCGGCTTCAATTATTTCACCGACGAACATGTTTCCAAGACCGGCCTTGCCGTAGGCGCTTTCCCTTACCGTCCGTTTTTTGAAGATATGCGCCTCTTCGTCGTAGTAGCTTTCCGCGTGCGGATCGTACTGATACGTTGTCAGTTCCGTTCCGTGTTTGGGGGCGCCGAAGAGAGTTTTGATCTTCACTTCTCCCTCTCCGGCCGGGCGATCCGCGTATTCCCGCAAAACCGCCTTCCCTTCGCTGCTGAGCACCAGTTCTTTAGGCATTGACGTCTTCTCCTTGTTTAATAGCGGGTATCTACAGACAGCTTGACGCCGTCCAGTTTTGCCGAAGACGTGACGGCCTCAACAAAACAAAGGCTTTTAAACCCTTCCAGAATGCCGCAGCTTGTTTCAATCCCTTTTTCCGAACATTCAACAAATTCCTTTACTTCCACAAAATAGGGATCGTCCTCGCCTTGTATCACTTCCTGCCGGAGCCGGGGATCTTTGGTAAAGGTGATGGTTCCGTTGTTGTGATCGGCAAATTCGGCGGTCAGCTTTTCAAAGGTTGCGGTGATCTTTCCCGCCCATTTTCCCGGTATTGCGCAGTTGTTTGCGGTAATGGAGGCAAGGGCCCCGGTGGTGAAACCCGCAAGACAGACGCTTACGTCCTCTACGGTATAGTTGCGCAGGTGATTATGACAGACGTTGGCCGTCACCCCTTCGACAAATTTGGGATCTCCCAAAAAGTACCGGCACAGATCATACACATGGACGGCCTGCTCAAATATCTGTCCGCCCGAAAGATCGGCGTTTATCCACCACGGCACATGCAGGGAATTGCACTGGTATTGGGCGTTAAACAGCACCGCCCTTCCCGCCTCTCCTTTTTGAACCAGTTCGGCAAGGCGGCTTATCGCGGCGCCTTTCCTCATGTGGAATCCGACCATGCTTGTAACGCCGCTTTTTTCCGCGGCCCGGACCATCCGGGCGCCTGTGGATGTGTGCAGCGCGATGGGCTTTTCGATAAAAATGTGTTTACCGGCGAGCGCGGCCTTTTCAAACTGATCGTCCTGCGCAAAAGGCGGAAGACAGATGAAAAGGATATTGAAGTCGCCGGTTTTAAGCATACGATCAAAATCGTCAAAGGCGGCGGCCTTGTCCGCCCCGGCATCTTCCCTGAATTTTTCAACGGCCGCCATGCTGACGTCACAGACGGAGGTGACCGGTATGCCGAGTTTTTCAAGGGAAGAAAAATGCCTTCTTCCCATGCCGCCTGTTCCCAGAATTGCCGCCTTGATGTTCATGATGGCTCCTTATCCCTTTACTGCGCCGGCGGTGATGCCTGCGATAAAACTTCTCTGAAATGTCATATATACGATAATGATGGGCAGCGTACAGATTGTTACCCCCGCGGCGATCAACGCCTGATCCGCGTTATATTCACCCCTGAAGTAGTTAAGCCCAAGCGGCATTGTCCGGAGCCTGTCCGAATAGATCATGATGACGGGCAGAAGATAGTCGTTCCAGCTCCACATGAATTCAAAAATCAAAAGGGAAATCAACGCGGGTTTTGTAAGCGGGGCCATGATGTGCAGCCATGTGCGGAACTTGCTGCACCCGTCCATGGACGCGGAATCAATGAGTTCATTTGGAAGATCCCGGTAAAAGGCCCGCATCATAAAACAGGAAAACGGCATGGCCATGCCGAAATAGGGAAGTATCAGGGCGAACCGGGTGTTTACAAGGCCGAAGCGGTTAAGATTGTAATAGATGGGAATGAGCATGGCCTGCACCGGTATCATCATGCCGACAAGGATCGCCGTGAAGATCAGGTCCCGGTATTTCCATCTGAGTTTTCCAAAGGCAAAACCCGCGAGGGAAGCAAGGAGGAGGACGGCAAAAACCCTCGGGACGGCGACCAGTATGCTGTTCATCATGTAGCTGTTCATTTTGCCTGTCGACCACGCCTTGACAAGATTCCCGGCCGTAAAACCTTTCGGCAGGGCAAAGGGATCCGGATTCGCGGGATCGGTTATCCGGAACGCGGCAAACCACATCCACAAGAGGGGCATGACGGCTACGAGGACAAACAGGATGAGGACGAGATAGGTAATCGCCCTTGGCATATACCACATGACCGGTTTTATTTTCACCATAAAATCACCCTATTCCCTTTCCATGACGCGCATGTACAGCGTTGAACAAACCGCGATGACAAGCGCCAGAATCAGGGCCACCGCGGCGCCGTATCCGTACTCGTTCATGAGGAACGCCCTCGAATACATGTATGTAGAAACAACTTCCGAAGAATGATACGGGCCTCCTTTTGTCATGATCATGACAATGTCAAACACCTTAAACGATCCTATAAGCGAATTGAGCACGAGAAGCGTAACCGTTCCCTTGATTGTGGGCAGGATCACCCGGAAAAAAATTTGGAAAAAGTTTGCCCCCTCAAGAATCGCCACTTCAAGATAATCGTTGTCTATTCCCTGTATTGCCGCCAGAAAAACGGTCATGTTAAAGCCGAACGCCGTCCAGCTCCCGGCAATGACAAGCGACCAGATGACAAGATTCGGATCGCCCAGGAAATCGATTTGATCGGCTCCGGGAATCCCTATTGCCACAAGAAAACGTTCCAGAATGCCGAATACGGGATTGTATATCCAGCCCCACACGATTCCTACCGCCACGAGGGAGACAATGTTCGGCATGAAGTAGGTAAGGCGGTACAGCAGTTTCGGCCTTACATAGGGACGCGAGATCAGGGTGGCCAGGATAAGGCCCAGAAACACCGGGACAAAAATGGTAAAGAGTATCCAGATGATGTTGTTTTTTATGGCGTGGTAAAATACGGGATCGCTGAATATGCGGCGGTAATTTTCAAGGCCGATGAACGTCATCCGGGGAGAGGCCCCGTTCCAGCGGTGAAAACTGATATTGACGGTTCCGAAGATCGGGACAACAACAAAAAGAATATAGAAAAGAACGGCCGGCGCGGCAAACGCGAAACAGCCGAGCCACTTGACAAAATTTTTACCGGATATACCCCTGTTCATCCTGCTCCCTTCTTGCATAACTCCTGAAAACCGGCTGATCTTGAGGAGGCGCGTTCACACGCTTATTCCACGGTATAGTTTCCGGCGGCTATGTCTTCTTCCAGGGCCTTTTGTTTTTCGGCCATGGCCTGCGCGCCGGTGATGCGTCCGGCGAGAATCTGCTGTACATAGTTTTTCGTTACGTCGTTTACCAGCGGAGGCATGAGAACGTCGATATTTTCCCCGAGCGTCTCCGCCGAATTTATCTCTTCGACAACTTCCTTGAAAAGGGGGGCAAGAGTCCATGAACTGTAATCGACGCCTGCCACCGAAGGGATCATCGAATGTTCGTACCAGATCTTCACCGATTCAGGAGAGAACATGAAATCAAGGAAAGACGCCGTTTCATCAGGATATCTTGTTTTCGCGCTGATCACGACGGCTTCCCCGAGGCCCCCCGGAGGACAGCTTGGAACGTCCGGTCTTCCCGGAGGCAGGTAAAAGAAACCTACGTCGTCTCCCATCTTGCTTACATAGTTTCCGATGACCCATGTTCCCGTTACCCGCATGGCGCATTTCCCGCTTGTAAAGAGGGCGTTGGCGTCATCGTGCCCCATACTGTTGATCTGATCGTTGGCGAGTCCGGACGCGGCAAATTCGGCAAGTTTATCCATGGCAAAACACAGGGCGGGATCCGTCCACTTGATCCGCGTCGCGACGGCGTCTTTTACTTTTTGGGGGCCGGCAAAACTGTTCAGCCACACCGATTCAAAATGAAAACCCGGCCACTGATCCCTGTCGTCAAGGATCATGGGAAGCACACCCGCGTTTTTGAGCGTTGTACAGACGGCGATAAATTCATCGTAGGTTTCGGGCGGGACAAGGTTGTTTTCCCTGAACATCCTTGAATTGTAGAAAACGCCGAGCATTTCAAGTTCGTTCGCTATGCCATAGAGCTTGCCGCCCTCATACTTTGTCTTCGCAAGCGCCCAGTCAAAGAACCTGGAATTCCAGTTGTACTTTTGGGCGTAGGGGGAAAGATCCAGCGCCATTCCCGTATTGGCAAGCACGCCCAAATAGCCGGCTCCCGCGTCATAACTGAAAATATCGGGGCCCTCGCCCGAGTTGATCGCCGGCTTAATGGTCGCCCTGAGATCCTCACCGGCAAAAGCGGAACGGGTGATCTTGATGTTTGGATTGGCGGCCTGGAAATTGGCGATGACGGCGTCTATCATCGCCGCGCCGGGGCCTTCTGTTCTGAGATCCCAGAAGATCAGTTCCACGGGACCTTTTGCTTCCGCTGATTTGCCGCAGGAAACCGCGGAGAAAAGAACACAAAGAAGCAGGATAATCACCGAAATATACGCATTTCTTTTGCCTATTGTTTTCATTTTTACAGCTCCTTAAAAAACAGGATAAGAATGAAACACAATGAATATTGTGTGACAATGGTGAATCTTATTCCCGGTTTTATAATACTGTCAAGAAAAAAAGTAAATATTTTAAATTATTTAAAAACGCTTAACACTAATACAGTTTTATTTTGCATACTTACAGATCGCGTTATGGCAGCCTTTTGACAAAGATTCCGGTGATAAGTTATGCTTGAGGAAATTATTTTGGAGGAAGATATGAGCAAGA
The DNA here is from genome assembly GCA_031278755.1 of Treponema sp. Classification (GTDB taxonomy): domain Bacteria; phylum Spirochaetota; class Spirochaetia; order Treponematales; family Breznakiellaceae; genus JAIROE01. Next base: position 5,048 of record JAITJV010000275.1, read on the forward strand.
TCGCTTTCATAGGCGCCGGCAGTTTCGTTTTTACGAGGAATCTCGTAAAGGACATATTAACGTTTCCCGCGTTTCGGGACGCGGAAATAGCGCTGATGGATATAGACGGGGAGCGGCTTGATTTTATCAAAAAAGCCTGCGAGAAGATTGTCGCGGCGGGAAAGTATCCGGCAAAGGTAAGCGCCGGCCTTGACAGGGCGGAAGCGCTCAGGGGCGCCGACGGGGTGATCATCACCATCCTTGCGGGCGGGCCGTCGATTTTCCGCACCGACATAGAAATTCCCGCGTCATACGGCGTCGATATCAACGTGGGGGATACAAGGGGGCCCGCGGGGATCTTCCGCTTCCTGCGGACGGATCCGGCGATGCTGGAGATATGCCGCGACATAGAACGGTACTGTCCGGAAGCCCTCGTCCTCAACTATACCAACCCCATGGCGATGCTCTGCAGATACCTTCAGGAGAAGACCCCTCTCAGGCTGACCGGACTCTGCCACAGTGTGCAGGGAACGGCCGAGATGCTCGCCCGGTGGATTGGCGCCGACATGAAGGATGTCTCCTTTGTGTGCGCGGGGATAAATCACCAGGCGTTTTACCTTGAGTTCAAAAACGGGAACAGGGACGCGTATCCGCTCATACGGGAGGCGGTAAAAAAGACGGAAGTGTACAACGAGGAAATAGTCCGTTGCGAGATGTTCAAACACCTGGGGTACTTTCCCACCGAATCTTCGGGGCACAATTCGGAGTACAATCCGTGGTTCCGCAAAAACAGGGACGATATTGAGAAGTATTGTACCCACGGAACAGGCTGGAATCCGGGGGCGCACGCCTACATCCTCAATGAATATTTTGCGCGTGAAAAAACGTGGAAACATGAAATACAGGACTGGCTTTCAGGGGACGCCGTGGAACTTGAGCGGGGCCACGAATACGCCGCGTACATATTCAACGCGGTTTTTGGCGACAATACGCTTTTCCAGTTCAACGGCAATGTACGGAATTTCGGCCTTATCGACGGGCTTCCCGAAGGCGCCTGTGTGGAAGTCCCCGCGCTGGCCGGCAAGGGCGGCATACAGCCCATACGGATCGGAAAGCTGCCGCCGCAGCTTGAACTTCTTATAGGCATCAACGCGCGCTGCGAGGAACTTGCCGTCCGGGGCTGTATCGAGGGCGACCGCGAGATGATCTATCACGCCGTTCTTTTCGATCCCCTGACGATGACGCAGCTTGATATGGCGGCGGCGGGGAACATGGTGAACGACATGTTTGAAGCGGGGAAAAATTACCTGCCGCAGTTTCATGGACAAACGGTATGAGCATTGGCCGCGGCTGAACACATACACAGGCGAGGCTGTTTCAAACCCAGCCGGGTTTTGGAGCAAGCCCGCGGCAAACAAAAGGGCTGCCGGAAATGGTCCGGACGGCCCTATGCCTGTTACGCCTGCACGAACGAACTCTTCGGCCGGCCGCAGATGGGGCAGACCCAGTCTTCGTCGAGAGCCTCGAAGGGGCCGGCGGAGCCGTCGTACTGATAGCCGCAGACGGGGCAGGTCCACAGCCCCCCCAATGGCTTTTCATAGGTAGGCGCGTTGACGGGGGTCTTTCCCTTGATGACGCGGTGATAATATGCGTATGTCATTGGGTTTCCGACGGAGGTTTTTGCATCGGAGAGGCGGCCTATAAACATGGTATGGGTCGGCAGTTCCGTAAAGGACTCCAGGGTGCATTCAAGCCAGCCGCAGGTTCCCAGCTTGAGTACGGGGAGGCCCTTCGCCGTTTTGTCGTATGGAATAGACAAGAATTTATCGGTATCCCTGCCTGAACGGAAACCAAAGACGCCTATCACTTCTCCGGCGGCTTCTTCCGAAAGTATGGAGACGGAAAATCCGCCTGAATCCCTGATGCATTTATTGGTATAGTTATTGTGATTTACACAGACAGAAATCAGAACAGGATCCGATGTTACCTGCATAACCGAATTGACGGTGCACCCGGTGGGGCGGCCGCCGTCGTTTGCCCCCGCAATAAAAAGGCCGTAACTTAAATTCCGCAGTACCATCGTATCCATGCCGTTCCCTCTAAACTATACTGTTGATAAAGGCGATGATTCCGTCAACGACTTCTTCACGTATATCCCGGTCGTTGTGAATTTCATGCCGGTGGCCGGAATAGAGTTTTGTCCGCACCTGCCGGCGGCCTGTTTCGGCAAGCCAGTTGGAGACCGCGTAGACGCCTTCACCGTAATTTCCCACAGGGTCCTGATCCCCGGCGATGTTATAAACGGGAAGCGCCGCCGGAACCTGTTCGGCCCACTGCGGCCCCGAGATATGGGCAACCAGATCGGCCAGATCGTAATTGGACTGGTTCGTGGGGGCGCTGTAAAGGTTGTTGAAGGGGTCCGCCGCATGATCCGCCACCACGTCGGGATCGCCCGAAATCCAATCGTTGGGGCCTTTGGGATTTTCATACCTGGCCGTCCAGCCGGCAAACATCTGTCCCAGGAATTTGGGATCCCGCTCACCGCCTTTGCCCGCGTCTATCAGGGACTTCAGCTCTTGCGCGACGGCGTCCATACCCGCCATGATCCCGCAGGTGCCGCAGATGACAAGGCCGCTGAGGGTTGAACCGTAACGGGCGGCATAGGAGCG
>JAITJV010000004.1 GCA_031278755.1 Treponema sp.
CGCCGCAGTTTTACAAACAGGTGCTGGTCGCATCCGGGCTTGAACGCGTATTCGAAGTAGCTCCGGCTTACCGCGCGGAAAAACACGATACGCCGCGCCACCTTAATGAGTATGTTTCCATGGATGTTGAGATGGGGTTTATCGAATCCGAAAAAGATCTTATAGAACTGGAGAAAGGGCTGCTCGCCGCGATCTTTGAGGAAGTAAAAAAGAAGAACGGCCCCGATCTTGCGGCCTGGAACGCGGAGCCTCCCGATCCCGAATCGGCGTATAAAGCCCCCACGGTTTCATACGGGGAAGCGCTCGAGATCGCCAATGCCGCCGCGCGGGAACGGATCTTCGACGTCAACCCCGAAGCCGAGCGGCTCATCTGCGAATGGTCCGCGAAAGAACACCGGACGGATCTTGTATTCGTCAACGAATTCCCCCGGCGCTACAGGCCCTTTTACACCTACCCCAGGGACGCCGGAGACGGCGGGGCGGCTTCGACGATGAGTTTTGACGCGCTTTTCCGCGGGCTTGAAATTACCACGGGCGGCAGAAGGCAGCACGATTACAGGGCCCTTGTTGAAGCGCTTCCCCGCTTCGGCCTTACCGAAGAAAGCATCGCGGGTTATGCGATGCTGAAATACGGCTGTCCGCCCCACGGCTGTTTTGCCATAGGCTGCGAACGGTTGACGCAGAAGATCCTCGGGCTTGCCAATGTAAAGGAAGCGAGCCTTTTCCCGAGGGACCGAAGGCGGGTTGAGCCCTGACGCGGAACGATTCCGCGCCGGCTTGCGACGGAAGCGCCTTTTCCATGTCCGAGCGGTGGAACAACCGTTCGGTGTTCCGCCTCCTGTGGCCCCTCATCATAGAACAGATTCTCGCGGTAACCATGGGCGCCGCCGATACGGTGATGGTAAGTTTCGTCGGGGAATTTGCCGTATCGGGGGTTAACATCGTTGACAATATCAACAACCTCCTCCTCATCGCCTTTGCCGCCCTCTGTACGGGCGGGGCGGTGGTGGTAAGCCAGTACCTGGGCCGCAGGGATACGAAAAAATCCGCCGCCGCCGCGCGGCAGCTTGTCTGCATCGTTGTCTTTGCGTCCCTCGTCATCATGATGATTACCATAGCGTTAAGGCGGCCCATCATACGGTTTTTTTACGGAAAAGTGGAAACGGATGTAATGAACGGGGCGGCGCTCTATTTTTTGATTACCGCCCTGTCTTATCCCTTTCTGGCCCTTTACAACGCCAACGCCGCCCTCTTCCGCGCGTCGGGGAACAGCCGGTCTCCCATGAAGATCGCCCTCCTTGTGAACGTCATGAATATAGGCGGCAACGCGGTTTTTATTTTTGTCCTCAGGTTTGGCGTCGCCGGCGCCGCCGTTTCCACCCTCGCGAGCCGCGTCGCGGCTTCTCTTGTTACCCTTTACATGCTTGTAAAGAGCCGGGGGCCCATATCGCTTTCGGGAATAACACGAACGCGCCTGAGCCGCTCCATGATTCATAGTATTTTGAACGTCGGAATTCCAAGCGGCCTTGAGAGTTCCATGTTTCAGATAGGCAGGCTCCTTACCCAGAGGATATTTACCACCTTCGGCACTTCCGCCATGGCGGGAAACGCAATCGCCGGAGTGATAAATTCTTTTTCGTTTATGCCGGGAATGGCTTTCGGCATGGCCCTCCTCACCATAGTAGGGCAGTGCATAGGCGCCGGCGATTACCGCGCGGCGAAACGGGAAACCGCCAGGATCATGAAGCTGGCCTATATGACTCTTGCGGTTTTAAGCGTCCTTATTTTCATGTTTATCGATCCCCTGATCAACCTTTTCAAATTGAGCGACGTCGCCCACGCCTATGCAAAAAGTTTCCTGCGCGTCCACTGCATCTCCATGATGATAGGCTGGCCCATGAGCTTTGCCCTGCCCAACGCCCTCAGGGCGGCGGGGGACTCAAGGTATGTGATGGTGGTCGCGTCGGTTTCCATGTGGACCGTCAGGGTCAGCGCCGCGTATCTCTTGTCCTATGTTTTCGGACTGGGCCCCCTCGGTGTTTGGCTTGCCATGGGCGCGGACTTTATAAGCCGCGGATCTTTTTACCTCTACCGGTGGGTCAAGGGCGCCTGGCAGGAAAAAAAAGTTATCGAAGACTGAGACTGTTCCAAAGTCCGGGATGAAACAAGAATTATAACGGCGCGAAAGGCCAACAAACGGGAGAGAAAAGCGTATGCCGATGGTGAGCTATGATCTTGATCACTTGCCGGAAGTACCGGTGGAAGAACGGAAACGGGCTGCGGTCATGCCTGATGGAGAGATCGATTATTCCGACATTCCTGAAGCACGCGATTTTTCCGGGTTTGTCCGGGCGGGGGATCGGGAGACGGCAAAGAAGCGAAACCGGGTGGAAATAGACCCGGACGGCGGCGTAATCGCGTGGATCGGGGAGGGGTGCCAATCCCGCATTAACGCCATATTACGGGAAGTAATGCGTTTGACCATGCTTTCCGCCGGCGAAAAGCCGTAGGAATACAGAGGCGCCGGCCGTCAAATTCAATCGGGAATTACCGGCTCTGGCCGGTGATACGCGGTTGTTGCCTTTTCCCTGGTTCCGGGTTTATACTTGAAGGGAATGATGCAATAACAGGACAATGCGCGAAACGCATTGCCGGAGGTGTTTTCATGCCTTTCAATGCCCATGAACTTTCCGATTTTGCCAGGTATTACGGTTTTCATTACGACAACCAGGATCCCATGGGGCTGGTACAGGACGTGCTTATTGATATGGAACGGGGGCTTAAGGGCCAGCGTTCAAATCTTCCCATGATACCTTCGTATATTTATCCTGTATTCGCCGTACAGGAAGGAAAGACGGTGCTGGCCCTTGACGCGGGGGGGACCAACCTCAGGGCGAGCCTTGTGCATTTTGACGGCGAGGGAAAGGCCCGCGCCGAAGGAACCGTCAAGGCCGCCATGCCGGGTACGAAGGGCAGGGTGGAAGAGAAGGAATTTTTTGATGAAAT
>JAITJV010000144.1 GCA_031278755.1 Treponema sp.
CCCTGTCCCTGAAAACATAGCAGTCCATGGAATCGTACACAAAAACAACATCATCCTGCCATTCCGCGCTTCCCCGGACGGCGTAAACAGACCGGGGAACTCCGAAACGGTCTATCAGATGTTCGATGCTAAGGCCTATGTACGAAGCCTCGTCCGCGGCGGCCGGAACCTGGGGCCATACGGGTACGGCGCGGCTCGGCGCAAGGAGGAGCAAAAGAAGAAAACACCGGACAGGAACCATGCCCTACTCTACAATGATTACAGGAATTTCGCAACCTTTCCCCCTTTTCCCTGTCTTAATAAAAGATGATCACCCTGGAAAAATTTACCCTTGCCGAAGTTTGTCTCCGCTCCCGGGCAAAATACAAAAAGCGGCCGGCCTTCCGTATTTTCAAAGACGGCATGGTTACCGGTATAACCAGTTACGGCGCCTGGGGAGAACAGTCGCGGGATTTCGCCGCCCGCCTGGAGGCTTTCGGCCTTAAGCCGGGCAGCCGGGTGATGATTCTGGCGGAAAACTGCCCCGGCTGGGCGGCGGCCTACTTCGGAACGGCCCTGGCGGCCATGGTTTCGGTGCCGGTATTAACCGGTTTCAGCGCCGTTCAAATTGCCAATATAGCCGGACACGCGGAAATTTCCGCCTGCTGCGTTACAACAGAAACCGCCGCGCGGGCGATGGAAGCGATAAAAACCGCGGGCCTTGATTCCATTCCCTTTATCTACATTGACAGGCTGGAAACGCGGGAAAATTCCCGCCCCTTCCATGACGGAAATTATCCTGAACCGGAGGATCTTGCGTCGATCATTTATACAAGCGGGACCACCGGGGCGAGCAAGGGGGTTATGCTTTCACACCGCAACCTTGTTTTCTGCGCGGCGGCGTCCCGTTCCTTTGTAAAGATCTACCCGCGGGACAGGCTTCTTTCGGTTATTCCGCTTGCCCATACCTACGAGTGTACCCTGGGGCTTATTACGGCGGTGATGAGCGGCGCTTCCGTTACCTATCTGGACAAGCCCCCCTCGCCCGCGGTGCTCATGCCGGCGCTCGAAGCCGTCAAGCCCACCGCCATGGTAACCGTTCCCCTTTTTATCGAAAAGTTCTACCGGAAGAACATAGCGCCGTCCCTTGCGGCAAATCCCCTTTTCCGCTTTCCGCCGAACAGGCCGCTCGCCGTTTATGCCGCGGGGAGGAAACTCGCCGCGGCCTTCGGCGGGTCCATACGGTTCTTCGGCATAGGCGGCGCCCCCCTTTCCTCCGAAGTTGAGGATTTTCTCAGAAAGGTTAAATTCCCCTATTCCCCCGGCTTCGGCCTTACCGAAGCCGCGCCCCTTGTTGCGGGGACCGGCCCTTTCCGTTTTCCCGTCCGGTCGTCCGGCTCCATGTTTAGGGGCATGGCGATACGCATTTCGGACGAGGGGGAGATACAGGCCGGAGGCCCCAATATCATGATGGGATACTACCGGGACGAAAAAAAAACCCGGGAAGCGTTCACCCCCGACGGGTGGTTAAGAACGGGCGACGTAGGATTTTTGGATAAAAAAGGCTATCTCTATGTAAAAGGCAGGCTCAAGAATCTTATACTCGGCCCCGCGGGGGAAAACATCTACCCCGAAGAAATCGAAGGCCTTCTTACATCTTCCGTACTGGTTGAAGACGCCCTGGTGCGCCCCGGAGACAGGGGAGAAATCGTAGCGATGGTTGTATTGAGCGAAAAGGCGAAGGCCGCGGCAAACGCCCTGGGGAACGCCCTTGAAGAACTGAAAAAAATGGTAAACAGGCAGCTTGCCGCTTTTTCCAAACTTAACCGCATAGAGATACGCCATGAACCTTTTGAAAAAACGCCGACCCAAAAGATCAGACGATACCTTTACAGTTGATCCGGATCGGCATACCCGGCAAGCCGCCGGGTTTTACCGGCAGGCTGCTAGCGCGGGGAGGACGGGCGCACCGTCTCGCGGTGTATCTCGCGGTTAACCATGGAAAGCACAAGGATCGTGCCGGCGGGCAGCCGGTAGGGAACGGTAAAATCCCCGCCGGGGTATTCGACGGTAATGATACGCCGCTGTTCGCCTGAAGGAAGAACGGCGTCGAGCCGCACCGGAAGGGGATAGGGATTTTTCGGGATGGCGTATGTAAAGAGATCGAACACCTCTCCGTCTTCAAGATCGCCGGGAGCGGTAACCGTAAGCCGTATGACGCCGTCCTGCCTGACCTGTTCCGATTCTTCGGGAACCTGGGATACGATCGTTTCCCCCGCTTCCTCCGCCCCGGCTTCCCGCACGGAGAAAACAAAATCCATTCCAAGCCGCCCGAGCAGTTCCAGGCTGTCCTGTACGGAAAGGCCGGTAAAACGGGGCGCCCTGACCATCACATTTTCCGCTCCCTGGCTGATCACAAACTCCAGCACCGTGGGGCCTGATATTTCCTTCCCCGGTTCGGGATTTTGCCTGAGTATCACGCCGGGCGCTTCGGCGGAATACTGATACATGAACGGCTCTTTGAGCGAAATCAGGGGCTGCGGGGAAGACGCAAAAAGCGTCTGAAGTTCCATGCGGACTTCGTCTATGTTTCTGCCTATATAGTTTTCCACGCTGTCAATTACCGCCCCCTGGCTTACCACAAGCCAGATGCGGCGGCCCGCTTTGACGATGGTACCGGATCGGGGGTCCTGTTCCAGAACAAACCCCCTGTCATGAACGGACTGTGAATAACGGAGGCGGAGACGCGGGTAAAGCTCCTTGGCCTGAAGTTCCAGAATAGCCTCGGTAAGTTCCTTGCCCCGGACGTCGGGAACCATGGTCTCTTCCTCCCCGCGCACCGCGACAAAGAACACCGAAAGGGCGATGATCCCCACAAATACAAGTATCCCGGCGGCCATGGAGATAAAGAGCCGCAGGTGATTGGCGACATAACCTTCTATGGAGTCAAGATCAAGATTGATTAATTTCATGGTTCTCCCCGCCGTTCATCCTTTACCCCAGGCGCGAACCGGTAAAATTCCGGACCCCGTTGAGAAAGGCCCTCCAGTCCAGGGCTTTTCTGGCTTCCAGTTGAAGAACCCGCGCCGCCAAAACCCCGTCTCCCGTTTGTACCAGTATCCCCGCCCCTTTGTCTATGCCCAAAACCGTCCCCGGTTCAGCCCGCGGAATTCCGTCCGGCCTGTTTTCAAGGGGGCGCGCTTCCCGTATATAAAGCTCATGCCCGCCGAACCTTGTCCGGCAAAGCGGCCAGGGGGTAAAAGCCCGTATCCGCGCGTCTATCTCCGCGGCCCCCGCGTTCCAGTCTATAACCCCGTCTTCCCGGGAAATAAGGGAACAGTAGCTTGCCTCCCCGTGGTTCTGCGGCCTGCCGTGGAGGGCGCCCCCGGCAAGGCCTTCAAGCACGGAAGGCAGCAGGGCGGCGGCTTTTTCCGCGGCCGCGGCGCCCAGGCTTTCGGACGTTTCCCGTCCGTCAAGGGGAAAAGCTTCCTGGGCCAGAATATCCCCTGAATCCATTTCGGCGGCGAGCCGCTGTATGGTAACCCCCGTTTCCGCGTCCCTGTTCAGTATAGCCTGCGGAATGGGAGAAGGCCCCCGGTATTTGGGAAGGAGGCTCGGATGTATGTTGATCCCCCCCAGCGGAAAAAGGGCAAGAAATTTCGGGCCGAACATGCGGCCGTAGGCAAAGGAGACGAGGAGGTCCGGTTTTAAGGCCGAAACCGCCTCCCGGGCGGCTCCGTCAAGTTTTTCCGGTTTCAGCACGGGAACGGGGGAAAGCCCGCCCCTCACCCTTTCTTCGGAAATACGCTCCGCCGCGGCGGCCACGGCGGTACGTTCGCGCTTTCCGCTCCGGCCGCGGGAACTGTCCGGATTGGCAAGAACCCCGGCAAGCTCCGCGCCGCGCGCGGCGGCTTCCAGGCAGGGCACGGCGACGGCGGGGCTTCCCGCAAAGAGGATGCGCATCCGCGCCCCGGCAGTCTGTTGCGCTTCGCGCATAAAACCTCCGCGTGGGGCGGGCCGCTAGGCCCGCTTTTTTACCGCCGTCTTTTCCATTTTGGCAAGCAGGCGTTTCCGCTTCTCCTCGGGCAGGCGGTCGATAAAGAGAATCCCTTCAAGGTGATCGTATTCGTGCTGTATGACCCGGGCCAGTATTCCTCCAACTTCAAGGGTGAACGGACGGCCCTTTTCGTTCCATGCCTGAATTTTTACCGATTTCGGCCGTATCACATCGGCCCAGACGCCGGGAACCGAAAGACAGCCTTCTTCGTATTTTCCGGTTTCCTGCGACGTTTCCAAAATGGAAGGATTGATAAACACCCGCGGCTCATCGCCTTCAACATGAACGACAAAGATCCGCTTCATAAAACCCACCTGCGGTCCGGCAAGTCCTACGCCTTTACCGTCCGTGAGCGCCCGCATCATCTCCCCGGCAACGCCGGCTATTTCACCGTTAATTGCGGCTATGGGTTCCGCTTTACAGCGGAGAAGTTCGTTCCCAATGGTAATGATCTTCATACTTTTTAATACTAGTAAAAAAAAGGAATAACGGACAGGGCGCCCGCACGCGTCGGCTTGAGTAAATTCCCGCCGCGCTGTACCCTGAAACATGGATCGTTCATCGTCAGCCGGGGGCGCGTTCTGGATCGTACTGGCCTATGTGCTGTGGGGCGTGCTGCCCCTTTACTGGAAACTGCTCGCCCCGGTGCAGCCCATGCACATCCTTTCGTTCAGGATAGTCTTTTCGCTCCTCTTTACGGGAATAATCCTTCTCCTGCGCGGGAACAGGGCGTGGCTCGCCCTTTTTACCTCCGCGGGAATATGCGTCTCCGTGATCCTTGCGGCCCTTGCAATCACCGTCAACTGGGGCCTTTACATCTGGGCGGTCAACACCGGGCATGCGATAGAAGCATCCCTTGGGTACTACATCAACCCCCTGGTTTCAGTCGCGCTCGGCCTTGTTTTTTTCAGGGAGCGCCTTTCGGTTCTGCAGTGGGCGGCTTTCGGCATGGCCGCCGCCGGCGTGGCCGTCATGACGATACTGTCGGGGGTTTTTCCCTGGGCGTCGCTGGGGCTGGCCCTGTCCTTCGGTTTTTACAGCCTTATTAAAAAAAAGATAGCGGCCTCTTCCCTGGAAAGCCTGGGCGCGGAAACACTGGCCGCCCTTCCCGCCGCGGTTTTTCTCCTTCTTTACCCGCCTCGCAGGCTGGAGTATCTTTCAGGATTATCCCTTCCCCTGTGGGCGGGCATTGCGGTCTGCGGGGCGGTAACCGTCCTTCCCCTGTACTGCTTTGCCCGCGGCGTAAAACTGCTTCCCCTTTCGGCCGTGGGCTTCATTCAGTTTATAAACCCTACCTTTGTGTTTTTGCTTGGAATATTTGTTTTCGGTGAAAAATTTCCGGTTCACAATACGGCGGCCTTTGTCTTTATCTGGGCCGCCGTGATCCTCTATTCGGTTTCACTGTTACGCGGCGGGAAAAATGTTTGACGATTGTGTAATCATGGCCGGCGGCCCCGGCACACGGCTCTGGCCGGCAAGCAATTCAAAAAACCCCAAGCAGTTTTTGTCCGCGCCGTTTCCAGGCGCGGCGGGCGGGGCTTCATCTTCCGGCGAAAGGAACACGTTTCTTGCGGGAGCCGTTGAACGCGCGATTGCCGTCACCGGAAAGGGCGGCGGCATCGTGATCATAGCGGGAAAAAACCACATCCTCCG